>JAFEES010000418.1 GCA_018240995.1 Pseudomonadota bacterium
AGGTCGCTGCGCACCTCGTCCAGCCATTCGTCGCTGCGCAGCACGATGAAGCCGCCGATGTTGACCATGCCGTCCTTCTTGGCGCTCATGGTGGCGCCGTCGGCGTAGCTGAACATCTCCTGGGCGATGGCCTTGATGGAAGTGTTCTCGTAGCCCGGCTCGCGCATCTTGATGAACATGGCGTTCTCGGCGAAGCGGCACACGTCCATGATGAAGGGCTTGCCGTATTTCTTCAGCAGCTGCGCGTAGGCGCGAATGTTGGCCATGGACACGGGCTGGCCGCCGCCGGTGTTGTTGGTCACGGTGAGCATGCCGAACGGGATGCGCTGGCCCTCTTTTTTCAGCACCTCTTCGGCGCGCGCCAGGTCGATGTTGCCCTTGAACGGGGCGATGGTGGCCGGCTGCAGGCCCACGGCCTCGACCAGATCCAGCGCCTCGACGCCCAGGTATTCCAGGTTGCCGCGCGTGGTGTCGAAGTGGCAGTTGTTGGGCACCAGCTGGCCCGGCTTGCACACCGCCGTGAACAGCACCTTCTCGGCCGCGCGACCCTGGTGCGTGGGAATGAAATGCGCCATGCCGGTGATGTCCTGGATCACCTTTTCCAGGCGAAAGAAGCTGCGCGCGCCGGCGTAGCTCTCGTCGCCCTCCATGATGGCGCCCCACTGGCGCGCCGACATGGCGCCGGTGCCGGAGTCGGTGAGCCAGTCGATGAGCACGTCCTCGGCGCGCAGCTTGAAGACGTTGAGCCTGGCTTCTTCGAGCAGGCGTGCGCGCTCCGTGGCGCTGGTCATGCGTATCGGCTCTACGCTCTTGATGCGGAAGGGCTCTATCAGGGTCTTGGGCATGTTGGTCCTCTGGCGTGGCTATTGGATGGGCGAAGGTAGCCGCGCCGCGAAAACCATGGTGTCGGTGATTTCCAACAGTTGCTAAAAAAGCTGCCGCCGGCCCCGGCGCCCGGCTTTGCCTCGGAAACACCCCCGCCCTTGACAAAAATCAGGCTGTGGTCTTTTGCATCGTCCTATGGTGCGTGGCCTTGGGGGCATGCCCCCCCTTGCAGACGCATAGAGACACACAGTGAACGCCATCCTCAGTCCCGCCACCACCATTGCGACACAGACCGACGCCAGCCCCGCCCGCACCGCCCCCGAGCTGGTATGCCCCGCCGGCAGCCTGCCGGCGCTGAAGACCGCCATCGACCATGGCGCCGACTGCGTCTACCTGGGCCTGCGCGACGCCACCAACGCGCGCAACTTCGCCGGCCTGAACTTTGACGAGTCCGCCATCCAGACCGGCATTGCCTATGCCCACAGCCGCGGGCGCAAGGTGCTGATGGCGCTGAACACCTACCCCCAGGCCAGCAACCCCGCGCCCTGGCGCTCGGCGCTGGATCGCGCCAGCGCCTGGGGCGTGGATGCCGTGATCCTGGCCGACCCGGGCCTGATGCGCTACGCCTGTGACAAGCACCCCGACCTGCGCCTGCACCTGTCGGTACAGGGCTCGGCCACGAATGCCGACGCCATCAACCTGTACCAGCAGCAGTTCAACATCCAGCGCGCCGTGCTGCCGCGCGTGCTGTCGCTGGAGCAGGTCAAGCAGGTCACGCAGCGCACCGGCGTGGAGATCGAGGTCTTTGGCTTTGGCAGCCTGTGCGTGATGGTGGAGGGGCGCTGCGCGCTGTCGTCCTACGCCACGGGCGAGTCGCCCAACACCCATGGCGTGTGCTCGCCGGCCAAGTTCGTGCGCTGGAAGGAGACGCCGGCCGGCGTCGAGTCGCGCCTGAACGGCGTGCTCATCGACAAATACGCCGCGGGCGAGAACGCCGGCTACCCCACGCTGTGCAAGGGCCGCTTCGACGTGGGCGACGAGAGCAACTACTACGCGCTGGAGGAGCCCACCAGCCTGAACACCCTGGAGCTCTTGCCCCAGCTGGTGAAGATGGGCGTGCGCGCCTTCAAGATCGAGGGCCGCCAGAGAAGCCCCGCCTACGTGGCCCAGGTCACCAAGGTCTGGCGCGAGGCCATAGACCATTGCATGGCGCAAGGCCATTTGTACGCGCCCAAGACGGCGTGGATGGCCAGCCTGGATCAGGTGGCCGAGGGCCAGCAGCACACGCTGGGGGCTTACCACCGGCCGTGGAAGTGACGCCTGAATTTCTCCCTCCCCCGCTGGGGGAGGGTGGGG
>JAFEES010000419.1 GCA_018240995.1 Pseudomonadota bacterium
GTTGGGCATCATGCCGCGTTGCCGATGCCTGGGGCGCCATCTGTGCGTCAGTTGATTGCGCCGCTGCGTTGGGCAAAGGCGCAGGAGACGAACGCTTGAAGGTCGCATCCATGAAGGAGCGCATATCGTCCGGATGCCAGTACTCGCGGCTGGCAAACTGCACGGGCTGCGGGAGCAGCCCTTCCTTGATGTAGTTGTCGACGGTCTTTACGCATACGCCGAACATCTGGGCCACATCGGCGCGGGTCACGAGGCGGAATTCCTGGCAATTAGGCATGGCATCGCTGATGCTGTTGTGATGCCAGGTCTAGGCCCCCTTTTTATTCCTTCACTGCATCCGCTGCGCCCCCTCAGGCCCGCAGGCGCGGCCGGAAAACGATGACATTCGACGCCGGGCTCAGTGCCTCTTCAATCACTGCCTCCTGCGCTTCGGTGCAGGGCAGGGTGTCTGCTACGACTGTTTCCCTGTCGCTGGACGCATCCAGGAGGTCCTTGACCTTCACGTCGGCATGTTTGTTGAGAAACCGACGTCCGCGGTGCACCCGAATCTTGGCGTCGTCTTTGAAACATTCATCCAGCTTCGCCGCGAGCCGCGACGCGCACAGGTGGGCGTAGCGCATCAGCATGCGAATATCCCGGTGCCCACTGAATACCTGCAGCTCCGGGATGCTGAATTTGCCGGTCTCGGCCAGGCGCGACAGTGCCTCATGCCGGCAGTCGTGGATGCGCAGGTCCTGGATGCCGGCCATCGAACACGCCTTGTCCCAGGCCCCCACGATGTGGTCCAGGCCCACATCGAAGACGAAGGCCGTGTTTTTGGGTAACTCGTCCAGGATGTCGATGAGGTCCTGGCGCAGTGCGAGCTTGCGTGCACGCCCGTTCTTGGTTTCAGGAAGGTAGGCCGTCTTGGCTTCAAAGTCGATGCGGTCCCAAGTCAGATTCACGGTCTCGCCGCGGCGCGCTCCTGTCATGACCTGGAAGAGGTAGAAAGCTTGCAGATAGGGCTCGACATGAGCCTCTTCCTCGGCCTGCGCCCGCAGGCGATTTCGAACCTCCACCAATACCTTCTTGCGGGCGCTTAGGCTGGTGAACTGCATGTTCGACATTTCCTGGTCGGCGAGTTCGCGCAGAACGGGCTGGACGGCGCGCTCCAGGTCCAGTTGGGCGAGCGCTTCCAGCAGCCGACGCTCTTCGTCGGCAGAAATCCGGCGGTCGCGCTCGTTGAAGAAGTCCGGGCGCCGCACGGCGTCCATCGGGTTCTTGGCGAGGTTGTAGTCCCAGACTTTCAGTGCCACCTTGAAGATGGCCTTGAGTCGGTCGATTTCCCGGTCAACCGTTCCCTTTGCGACGACCTCGAGGCGCTCGTCGATGAAGCCCTCGATGTCGACCGTGGTGACCTCTGCCAGGCGCTTGTGAATCCAGGCGAGTTCCGTGCTGGGTTGGCGCATCTTGAATTTGGGCTGGCGCACCTTGCGCCCCCGCGCCCGAAGCTCTTCACGGTATTGGGCGAGCAATTCGATACCTCGGGGCCCGCTGTCCTCGAGCCAGCCCTCCAGAACGTAGGCCAGCACCTCGCCGCTTTTCTTGCGGCTGGTTTCTTCGAGCAGATAGCGCACCAGGATGTCCGCGAAAGTGACCTTCAGGGCGGCTGTGTAGTCGATGAACAGGCCGCGCTTGCGCTCTTCGCTGGTCTTCTCGATGAACTGGGTGGCCGCTGCTTCTGACTCGAATGTGGCTTCGAGCGGTTTGTGCCCCCGCTCGCGGATGCGGACCAGCCAGCTTTCGTCGAGCTGCTCGGCGCGAGGTTTGTAGCCCTGGGCGCGCAGCTCCTTCATGTAGGCCTCGACTGCGGCCACCTTGCTGAAGCTGAAGTGCTGGGTCAGGTCGGGCTTGTTCTTGACGGTGACGCGAAAGCGGCTGCGGTTGGCGATGTGTGCCATGGATATCTCCGTTGAATGAGGAGACTCCTGTAGGCAGAGGGCTTATACGCAATCG
Organism: Pseudomonadota bacterium; assembly: GCA_018240995.1. Taxonomy (GTDB): domain Bacteria; phylum Pseudomonadota; class Gammaproteobacteria; order Burkholderiales; family Burkholderiaceae_C; genus Alicycliphilus. Next base: position 1,996 of record JAFEES010000419.1, read on the forward strand.
GTTGCGGCGCCCTTGAATCTCTGCCGTTTGGCACAGAATTGGCACAGAACCGCCAGAAAACAAAACAGCCGCGTCGTGGCGGCTGTTCTAAGTGCTTGATTTACAAGGTATTTCTGGTCGGGGTGAGAGGATTCGAACCTCCGGCCTCTACGTCCCGAACGTAGCGCTCTACCAGGCTAAGC
>JAFEES010000041.1 GCA_018240995.1 Pseudomonadota bacterium
GGTTGATGTCGATGAGCAGCTGGCGCGCGATGCGCAGGCCCTCGTCGATGCGGTAGCTGCCGTCCAGGTAGGGGTCGTTGATCAGGCCCTTCCAGCCCACCGTGGTGCGCGGCTTCTCGAAGTACACGCGCATCACGATTTCCAGCTGATCCTTGTACTGCTCGCGCACCGCCTTCAACTTTTGCGCGTACTCCAGCGCCGCCACCGGGTTGTGGATGGAGCAGGGGCCGAGGATGACCAGCAGGCGGTCGTCCTCGCCGCCCATGATGCGCTGGATGTTGCGGCGCGTGCTGGAGATCAGCGACTCCACCTCGGTGCCACGGATGGGGAAGAAGCGGATCAGGTGTTCGGGAGGGGGGAGCACGGTGATGTCCTCGATGCGTTGGTCGTCGGTCTGGCTGGTTTTCTCGACGTTGGGATACCAGGCTTCGTGGCTCGGCGCAGATGCGGTCATGGGGTGATCCTTGTGGTTTGACAGGTCGGGACAGGCTAAAAACAAAAAAACCGCCGGGCTTTGCAGCTTCGGCGGTTCTTGTGAGAAGGGGGCTCAGTCAGGGTGCGCGTCTACCTCTCTCATCCGCCATGGATAGAGAACCAAAAGTAAAAGTAAAACGCGCTACGAACTGGCATGGCGTTCAATGTAGCATGATTTGCGGCAGTGCAGCAAAACCATTTTGTAGCCATGGCGCCACGGGCTCGCGCATCAGGCGGTGCCGCCGACGGTGATGCCGTCTATGCGCAGCGTGGGCTGGCCCACGCCCACGGGCACGCTCTGGCCCTCCTTGCCGCAGGTGCCCACGCCGCTGTCCAGGCGCATGTCGTTGCCTATCATGCTCACCTTTTTCAGTGACTCGGGGCCGCTGCCGACTATTGTTGCGCCCTTCACCGGGTAGAGGATCTTGCCGTTCTCCACCCAGTAGGCCTCGCTGGCCGAGAACACGAACTTGCCGCTGGTGATGTCCACCTGGCCGCCGCCAAAGTTGGTGGCGTACAGGCCCTTCTTGATGCTGGCGACGATCTCCGCCGGATCCTTGTCACCGCCCAGCATGTAGGTGTTGGTCATGCGCGGCATGGGGATGTGGGCGTAGCTCTCGCGCCGGCCGTTGCCGGTGGGCTTGGCGCCCATCAGGCGGGCGTTCATTGCGTCCTGGATGTAGCCCTTCAGGATGCCGTCCTCGATGAGCACGTTGCGCTGCGTGGCGTGGCCCTCGTCGTCCACGTTGAGCGAGCCACGGCGGTCGGCCAGGGTGCCGTCGTCCAGCACGGTCACGCCCTTGGCGGCCACGCGCTGGCCTATGCGGCCGCTGAAGGCGCTCGATCCCTTGCGATTGAAGTCGCCCTCCAGCCCATGGCCCACGGCCTCGTGCAGCAGCACGCCGGGCCAGCCCGGGCCCAGCACCACGGTCATCTCGCCGGCCGGCGCGGGGCGCGACTCCAGGTTCACCAGGGCGGCATTCACGGCCTCATCCACGTACTGCGCTATCTGTTCGTCGCTGAAGTAGGCCAGGCCGAAGCGCCCGCCGCCGCCGGCCGAGCCCACCTCGCGCCGGCCGGCCTGCTCGGCGATCACGGTGATGGACAGGCGCACCAGCGGGCGCACGTCGGCGGCCAGGGTGCCATCGGCGCGCGCCACCAGCACCACGTCGTACTCGCTGGCCAGGCCGGCCATGACCTGCACCACGCGCGGATCCTTGGCGCGGGCGCGCTGCTCGGCGCGCTCCAAGAGCTGCACCTTGGCCGTGCTGTCCATCGATGCGATGGGGTCGATCTGCGGGTACAGCGACCGGCTTTGCGCTATTTTTTTGGAAGCTACGCGCGCGCGCCCACCCTTGGCGGCAGCGGAAATAGACCGCACGGTGCGGGCGGCATCCAACAGCGAGGCCTCGGAGATGTCGTCGGAATAGGCGAAGGCCGTCTTTTCGCCGCTCACGGCGCGCACGCCCACGCCCTGGTCGATGCTGAAGGAGCCGGTCTTGACGATGCCCTCCTCCAGGCTCCAGCCCTCGGCGCGCGTGTACTGGAAATACAGGTCGGCGTCATCGACGCGGTGCGCGCGGATTTCCGCCAGCGCGCACGAGAGGTGGGATTCGTCCAGGCCGAAGGGCGCCAGCAGCAGCTCGCGGGCAATGGCCAGACGTTCAATGGTGGGTTCGCGGGAGATCATGCGGCGATTGTAGGCAGGCGCCGCGGCCCCGCGCGCCGCGTGGGCTACAGAGTCTGGAAGCTCTCCGGCGTCTGCTCGTCGGGCTGGTGCTGCGCGCGCGCCACCGACATCAACACCCCCAGCGCCAGCCCCAGCGTGACCATGGCCGTGCCGCCGTAGCTGATGAAGGGCAGGGGCACGCCCACCACCGGCAAAATGCCGCTGACCATGCCCATGTTCACAAACGAATAGGTAAAGAAAATCATCGCCACGGCCCCCGCCATGAGCCGGCCAAACAAGGTGTTGGCGCGCACCGCGATGGCCAGCGCGCGCCACACCAGCAGCACATAGCAGACGATGAGCGTGAGGTTGCCGACCAGGCCGAACTCCTCGGAGAAGGCGGCGAAGATGAAGTCCGTGGTGCGCTCGGGGATGAACTCCAGGTGCGTCTGCGTGCCCGACATGAAACCCTTGCCCCAGACGCCGCCCGAGCCTATGGCGATCATGCCCTGAATGATGTGAAAGCCCTTGCCCAGCGGGTCGCGCGTGGGGTCTAGCAGCGTGCAGATGCGCTGCTGCTGGTAGTCGCGCAGCACCGACCAGCGCACGCCATCGGCGCACAGCTGGGGTTCGTACCAGACGATGAGCACGATGCCGACCACACCCAGCAGCACCGGCGGCGCCACCAGCTTCCAGGGCAGTCCGGCGAAGAAAATCACCGACAGGCCCGAGGCCATGACCAGCAGCGCCGTGCCCAGATCCGGCTGCTTCATGATCAGCCCCACGGGTATCAGCAGCAACACGCCGGCGACGAGGAACTCCAGCGCCCGCAGCTGGCCCTCGCGCTTTTGGAACCACCAGGCCAGCATCAGCGGCATGGCGATCTTCATCAGCTCGCTGGGCTGTATCACCACGCCCACGTTGAGCCAGCGCGTGGCGCCTTTCTTGGTGATGCCGAACAGCGCCACTGCCACCAGCAGGGCCACGCCCAGCGTATACAGCGGCACGGCCAGCACCATCAGCCGCTGCGGCGGCACCTGCGCCACCAAAAACAGGATGCCCGCCGCCAGCAGCATGTTGCGCCCATGGTCGTAAAAGCGCGTGCCATGGTCGAACCCCGAGGAATACATGGCCACCAGGCCAATGCCCGAGAGCACCAGCAGCAGCACGATCAGCGGCCAGTCGAAACCCCGCAGCAGGGGCAGGATGCGCTGCGGCAGGGACGGCGAGTCGAAGGCGGAAGTGGACATGGGGCGCGATTATCGGGCGCCCGATAATGCCCCCATGCCCACTACCCATCTGCTCTACCTGCACGGCTTTCGCTCCTCGCCCCAGTCCGCCAAGGCGCGCCTGGTGGCCAGGCATGTGGCCGCGCACCACCCCGGCGTGTTCCTCTGGTGCCCGCAGCTGCCGCCCTCGCCGCGCGCCGCCATGGCGCTGGTGACGGAGGGCACGGCGCATTGGCCGGCCAGCATGGCGGTGATCGGCTCGTCGCTGGGCGGCTTTTACGCCAGCTGGGTGGCGCAGCAGCGGCGCTGCACCAGCGTGCTGCTAAACCCCGCCGTGCAGCCCGCGCGCGACCTGGCGCGCCATATTGGCGAGCAGGCCGGTTGGCACGACCCCGAGGAACGCTTTTTCTTTGCCCCCGAATTCATCGCCGAGCTGCAGGCGCTGGACGTAAGCGCCCTGCCCCCGGCCGGCCCCGAGCTGCTGCTGGCCGCCCAGGGCGACGAGCTGCTGGACTGGCGCGAGATGGTGGCGCGCTACCCCCAGGCGCACCAGATCGTGCTTCCGGGCGGCGACCATGCGCTGAGCGACTTCCCCACGCACCTGGCCGAGGTGCTGCGCTTTTGCGACCTGGCCTGAGGCGTGGTGGAGCGTTGAGCGTTGAGCGTTGAGCGTTGAGCGTTGAGCGTTGAGCGAGCCTGCACGCAAAACGCAAAACCCTCAACGCTCAACCTTTATCAACCTTTATCAACCCGTGCGCCTACTGCGCCAGCGGCCCACCGCTGGCATGGCCGCCGCTCTGCCAGCGTGCAAAGTCGGGCGCGTAGGCCCGGCGGTAGCGGTCGCTGTGCAGGGCCACCTCGTCCTGCAGGCCCAGCAGTTGGGCGCTGGCGATGAGTTTTTCCAGCACCCGGGGCTCGGGCGAGAAATGCAGCAGCTGCAACGCCTGGTCATGCATGTGCCGCGCATTCGCCGGCGTGACGGGGGTGGTGGTGAGCTCGGCAAACTGCGCCTGGGCGCGGAAAAACAGCAGTTGCCCGGCCACATCGGCGGCCGTCAGGCCGCGCAAGTGCGCGGGGCGCTGGCTGGCCGGGCGGTACAGCGCGCTCACGCGCCCATAGTCGCGCACCAGCAGCAGGCCCAGCACCAACGCCGCCACCAGCGCCGCCGCCGCCAGCCCCCGGCCCAGGCGCCGCCAGCGCGCCCCGCGCGCGGCCAGCCAGGGCGCGGCCAGCACCAGCAGCGCCAGCGCCGTCGCCAGCTGGAACGGCCCATACCACAGTGGAAACTCCAGCAGGCTGTGCACGCCCACGATGACCAGCACGCCCCAGGCCAGCTGGCGCGCCGGGTCGGCCTCGCGCCAGGGGCGCGCGCGCAGCACGGCCCACAGGGCCAGGCCGCACAGGGCCAGCGCCGCCGGCAGGCCCAGCTCCACCGCCAGCTGCAGCGGCAGGTTGTGGGCGTTGTCCAGCAGCACGCAAAAGCGCTCGCCGGCAAACGGGGTGATGTAGTGCGCGTAGTCCAGCTCGCCCCAGCCCCAGCCCGCCCAGGGCCGCAGCGCGATCAGCTGCAGCACGTTGGACCACAGCGCCAGGCGGCTGCTGCAGGGGTGGGAGGCGTCGCCCAGGCGCACGAACAGGCCCTCCACGCGTTCGCCCGTCCACTGCAGCAGCAGCTCGGGCAGGCCCCAGGCCGCCAGCAGATAGACCAGCAGCCCCAGGCCGCCCACGACCAGCGCCAGCGCCCCGCTGCTGTGCCGCCACAGCAACAGCAGCGCCAGTATCAGCAGCCATTGCAGCGCCCCGGTGCGCGATGCCGTGGCCGCGCCGCCCAGCGCCAGCAGCACCAGCGCCCAGGGCACCAGCACCGCCAGCAGCAGCGCGCCCCAGCGCCCGGCGCCGCGCTGCGCCGCCGGCCCGGCACCAAACGCCTGCAGCCGCGCCACCCACCACAGCAGCGCCCAGGCGCCCAGGGCCAGCAGCGTGGCCTGCTGGTTACGCTGGCGCAGGTTGCCAATGGCCTGGCCCAGGCTGGAGGCATGCACCCAGGGCGCCCAGCCCGGGTCGCCCATGAAGTACTGCGCCAGGCCCATGGGCGCGGCCAGCAGCGCCGCCAGCAGCAGGCCCACGGCCAGGCTGGCGGCCAGGCGTGGTGCGTCCACACGCCAGGCGCCGCTGCAGGCCAGGGCGGCAATGAGCCAGGCGCAGCCGGCGCTGAACAGCAAGGGCCAGAAGTTGGCGTAGGGCGGCTGTGTGACGCCAAAGAGAAACGGCAGCCCTATGAGCAGCGCCACGCCAGACGCCAGCCATGGCGCGCGGTCAAGGCGCATGGCGGGGCGGCGGGGCAAGGGGCGGGCGGGGCATGGTGGCGCCGATGATAGTGGCCGCCCAGGGCCGGCCGCGCGGCATGGGAAAATCGCCGGCTATGCATGCACTGTTCGACGACGCCGGCAAATTCCTCGCCGGCCGCATCCTCTCTGAAACCGACAGCTCGGCGCAAATCGAGCTCGACTCGGGCAAACGCGTCAAGGCCAAGGCCGCCAACATCCTGTTGAAGTTCGACAAGCCGGCACCGGGCGAGCTGCTGGCCCAGGCGCGCGACATCGCCGCCGGCATCGAGCTGCCGCTGGCCTGGGAGTTCGCGCCCGAGGACGAATTTGGCTTTGCCGACCTGGCGCGCGAGTATTTCTCGGCCGGCGCCCCCGTCACCGAGCAGGCCGGCATGCTGCTGGCGCTGTTCGACGCGCCGCATTACTTCAGGCGCGCCGGCAAGGGCCGCTTCAAGAAGGCCAGCGCCGACATCCTGGCCCAGGCCCTGGCCGGCATCGAGAAGAAAAAGCAGATCCAGGCGCAAATCGAGGCCTGGGCCGCCGAGCTGGTGGCCGGGCAATGCCCGGCGCCGATACGCGAGCAGCTGTACAAAATCTTGTTCCGCCCCGACAAAAACACGCCCGAATACAAGGCCGTGGTCGAGGCCAGCCGCAGCGCACACCAGGCCCCTTTGGCGCTGCTGCAGGCCGCGGGCGCCATCGACTCGCCCTACCAGTTCCACTGGAAGCGCTTTCTGTTCGACAACTTCCCCAAGGGCACGGGTTTCCCGCAGCTGGCCGCGCCGCAGCCGCCGCAGGAGCTGCCGCTGGCCGATGTCCAGGCCTATTCCATCGACGATTCGCAGACCACCGAGATCGACGACGCGCTGTCGGTGCGCGGCCTGGGCACGGGCCAGGTCATCCTGGGCATACATATCGCCGCACCGGGCCTGGCGATACAGCCCGGGGGCGACTTGGACAAGCTGGGCCGCGCGCGCCTGTCCACGGTCTATATGCCGGGCTACAAGATCACCATGCTGCCGGACGAGGTGGTGCGGATCTACACCCTGGACGAGGGCCGTGCCAACCCGGCCGTGTCGCTGTACGTGACCATTGACGAAGCCAGCTTGGCCATCACCGCCACCGAGACGCGCCTGGAGCGCGTGCCCGTGACGGTGAACCTGCGCCACGACCAGCTCGATCACATCGTCACCGAGGCATGGCTGAATGACGCCAGCATTCAGCATGAAAACACGCCACAGCCATTATTGAACCTGCGCGAACAGCTATCGTTTTTGCATAAATTTGCCAAACAGCTCAAGGCCGGCCGCGAGCAGGTGCGCGGCAAGCCCGAGAACTTCAACCGCCCGGACTACAACTTCCGCCTGGAAGGCAACGGCAAGAATGAACCGGACGGCAGCGAGACGGTGCGCATCAGCACGCGCCAGCGCGGCGCGCCGCTGGATCTGATCGTGGCCGAGGCCGCCATCGTCGCCAACAGCCACTGGGGCCAGATGCTGGCCGAGCATGGCGTGCCCGGCATCTACCGCAGCCAGGCGAGTCTTGCACCCGGCATCAAGGTGCGCATGGGCACCAAGGCGCTGCCGCACGCCGGCATAGGCGTGAAAAGCTATGCCTGGGCGACATCGCCGCTGCGCCGCTACGTGGATCTGGTGAACCAGTGGCAAATCATCGCCTGCACGCGCCACGGCAAGACTGCAGCCCTTGCCGCACCCTTTAAACCGAAGGACGCCGAGCTGTTCGGCATCATCAGCAGCTTCGACGCGGCCTACGGCGCCTACAACGGCTACCAGGCCGGCATGGAGCGCTTCTGGACGCTGAAATACCTGGAGCAGAACGCCATCACCGAGCTCGACGCCACGGTTATCAAGGAGGGCATGGGCGGCGGCCTGCTGGTGCGCGCCGACAGCCTGCCGCTGGTGCTGCCCATGCTGGGCGCCCAGGGCCTGCCGCGCGGCGCGCGCGTGCGCGTGAAGCTAGGCGAGATCGACGAGATCACGCTGGACGTGAACGGCACCCTGGTCGCGCGCCTGGACGACCCGCTGGACGCGAGCGACGACGGCCCCGTGGACGAGGACGAGGAAGACACCGTGGCCGGGCCTATCGCCATCGCCGTGGACATCAACGAAACCGATGGCGCGGGCAGCGAGGCCGGGGCCGGCCAGCCGGGATAATCGGCCCCCGTGAAACTCCCCTCCGTCCTTCGAAGCCCGAGCACGCTGCAGATCGCCCTGGGCGTATCCATCGCCATCCACGCGCTGCTGCTCACGGTGCGCTTCATCGACCCGGAGCGCTTCAACCGCGTGTTCGAGGACACGCCGCTGGAGGTCATCCTGGTCAACGCCAAGACCAACGAGCGCCCGGACAAGGCCCAGGCCATCGCCCAGGCGTCGCTGGCCGGCGGGGGCGAGGCCGCCAAGGGCCGCGCCACCAGCCCCCTGCCCTATTCGGCGCTGACGGCCATAGGCGACGACCTGGAGGAAGCCCAGCGCAAGATGGACCAGATGCTGGAGCAGCAAACCCAACTGCTGGCCCAGGTGCGCCAGCAGCTGGCCATACTGCCCCAGCCCGACCCGCGCAAGGCCAGCGAAAGCACCGCGCAAGAGCAACAGGAAGAACGGCGCCGCCAGCTGGTGAAGCTGCTGGCGGAGATCGAAAAGCGCATCAACGACGAAAACGCCCGCCCGCGCAAGCGCTACATCAGCCCTGCCACGCGCGAAGAGGTCTACGCCGTGTACTACGACGCGCTGCGCCGCAAGGTCGAAGACAAGGGCACGCAGAACTTCCCCGAGCAAGGCGGCCACAAACTCTACGGCGAGCTGATCATGATCATCACCGTGAACCACGACGGCCGCGTGCTGGACACCGAGGTGGTGCAGGGCTCGGGCAACCGCCTGCTGGATCGCCGCGCCGAGGCCATCGCCCGCGCCGCCGGGCCCTACGGCCACTTCGGCCCGGCCATGCGTGCCAAGGCGGATCAGATCGCGGTCGTCTCGCGCTTCAAGTTCACGCGCGACCAGACCCTGGAAACCGCCGTGCGCTGACCGCCCCATGACCGCCGCTACCGACCTCTACTGCGTGATGGGCAACCCCATTGCCCACAGCCGCTCGCCCTGGATACACGCGCGCTTTGCCGCGCTGACGGGCGAGCCGCTGCACTACGAACGCCGCCTGGTGGCCATCGACGGCTTTGCCCAGGCGCTGCGCGACTTCGCGTCTGAAGGTGGGCGCGGCTGCAACATCACCGTGCCCTTCAAGCTGCAGGCCGCCGAGCTGGCCACGAGCCGCAGCGAGCGCGTGCGCCTGGCCGGCGCGGCCAACACGCTGACGTTCGACAACGGCGCCATCCACGCCGACAACACCGACGGCCTGGGCCTGGTGGCCGACATCGAGCGCAATGCCGGCTTGCCACTGGCCGGGCGCGATGTGCTGCTGGTCGGCGCGGGCGGCGCCGCCGCGGGCGTGCTCGGCCCCCTGCTGCGGCAACAGCCCCGGCGCATCGCCGTGGTGAACCGCACGGCCGAACGCGCCCAGGCCCTGGTGGCCAGCCACGCGGCCCTGGCCACACTACAAAAAACAGAGCTGCTGGCGCTTGACATACAAGTGCCAGCGGCCGATTTCGATGTGATTATCAACGCCACGACCAGCAGCCTGGCAGGCAGCCCGGTGCCCGTGCCCGCCAGCGTGCTGCGCCCGGGCAGCCTGGCCTACGACATGATGTACGGCCCGGCGGCACAGGGCTTCCTGGACTGGGCGGCAGCGCACGGCGCCCGTCCGCGCGACGGCCTGGGGATGCTGGTGGAGCAGGCGGCCGAGGCCTTCCAAATCTGGCGCGGCCTGCGCCCGCCGTCCGCCCAGGTGCTGCAGGAGCTGCGCGCGGCCATCGCCGCCGGCGGTTGAGGTGAAGCGGTATTCCCTCACCCCTGCCATTGCCACCGTCATCCCCGCGGAGGCGGTGAACCAGTGCCCGCTGGCGACGGCGCCTGCTGCGACAAAGAGCACCGTCACCCCCGCGAAGGCGGGGATCCAGTGCTCCCCGCCAACGCCCCTGGATTCCCGCCTACGCGGGAATGACAACGGTCGTGCAGTCGTAGCGCCCTGGTTTCATGGGCTGCAAGTAGCGCACGGCGCCATGGATGGCTGAAATGCGGGGCTTGCTGCGCTGGATAGCCCTGGTGCTGCTGGCCTTCGTGGCGCTGCAGCTGTTCTTCGTGGCGCGCATCGCGGCCATGGCGGTGATCGACCCCGAATCCACCACTTTCCAGCGCTCCGAGGCCTGGGGCCAGTTGCGCCAGGACGGCAGCCTGCACTGGCGCCAGCAATGGCTGCCCTATGCGCAAATCTCCGACCACCTGAAGCGCGCCGTGATCGCCTCCGAGGACGACAACTTCGTGAATCACGACGGCGTGGAATGGGACGCCATAGAAAAAGCCTGGGAACGCAACGCCCGCGCCGAGGCCCAGGCCGCCAAGGCGCAAAGCCAGGCCCCCGACCGCCCGCAACGCCAACCGAAGATCCGCGGCGGCTCCACCATCACCCAGCAACTGGCCAAGAACCTGCTGCTGTCGGGCGAACGCAACCTAGTGCGCAAGGGCCAGGAATTCGTGCTCACGCTGGCGCTGGAGCGGCTTTTACCGAAGCAGCGCATCCTGGAGATCTACCTGAACAACGTGGAATGGGGCGCCGGCATCTTCGGCGCCGAGTCCGCCGCCCAGCACTACTTTCGCAAAAGCGCCCGCCAACTGACCGCCCCCGAGGCCGCCCGCCTGGCCGTGATGCTGCCGGCGCCCAAGCGCTTTGAGAAAACGCCGAATTCGGCGTATCTGGCGGGAAGGACGCGGACTATCTTGGGGAGGATGGGGGGAGCGGAGTTACCGTGAGGCGCGCCGCGGGAGTGGGTGTGGACGCATCAACCACCCCCCCCCTTATCCATCAAACACCGAAAGGCCTTTTTATAGCTATGCGAATCCTGGGAATCGACCCCGGCCTGCAGACCACCGGCTTTGGCGTGGTGGACGTGGACGGCCAGCGCCTGGCCTATGTGGCCAGCGGGACGATACGTACCACGGCTGTGGCGCTGGGCGATCTGCCGGGGCGGCTGAAGATTTTGTTCGACGGCATCACCGAGGTCGCCGAGCGCTACCAGCCCGAAGCGGCGGCGGTGGAGATCGTCTTCGTCAACGTGAATCCCCAGTCCACCCTGCTGCTGGGCCAGGCGCGCGGCGCGGCGCTGACGGCACTGGTGACCAGCGGCCTGCCGGTGGCCGAGTACACGGCGCTGCAGATGAAAAAGGCCGTGGTCGGCCACGGCCGCGCGGCCAAGTCGCAGGTGCAGGAGATGGTGCGCCGCCTGCTCAGTCTGCCCGGCCTGCCTGGCACCGATGCGGCCGACGCGCTGGGCCTGGCGATTACCCACGCCCACGCCGGCGCGGCCATGGCGCGCGTGGGCCAGGTGGCGCAGCTGGCGCGGCGCCAGCACGCGATGTACAAGGGCGGGCGCAGTTACTGAGGCTGGGCCCGTCAGGGGCGCTGCCTACAATGGCCTCATCCTGTTCCACTTGGAGTTACGCACCATGGCCCCCTGCATCGTCCTGTGTCATTTCAACCTGCCCGCGCCCACCGAGGAGCAGTTCATCGAGATCGCCAAGCAGTCCGCGCCCAAGTTCCGCAAGCTCGGCTCCATAGGCCTGATCAGCAAGAACTATGTGCGCAACGAACATGGCGCCGGCGGCCTGTACATGTGGGAAAGCCGCGCCGCGGCCGAGGCCTGGTTCACCGAGGCCAAGCTGCAGGAATACACCACCCTATTCGGCGCGCGACCCACGCTGACCTGGTATGAGGCCAACCTGACGGTGGACAACCAGGCCGGGCAGACGCGGGTCAACGGCAAGCCGGTGGCCGAGGGGTGATGCCGCACTGACCGCTTTTTTTGCTCCTTCTCCCCTTGGGCATTGGCATCTACACATTTTTTTAGTAGCACACAACGCTTGATTGACACTGGTTTTGCTCCCCCTCCCCTCGCGGGAGAGGGTTGGGGAGAGGGGGTAGGCGATGCCTTGCTCCCAGACTTCCCCCCCTCTCCCCCGGCCCCTCTCCCGCGAGGGGAGAGGGGAGAGGGGAGGATGGCCCAGCGCCGCGACTTGTGCAGATACCCATGCCCTTTGGGGAAGGTTGGGCGCCGGCATCTTGCCGGCATGAGGACGCGAGCGTCGCCGGCCCCCACCCCGACCCTCCCCCGAAAGGGGAGGGAGTTTGCGTCAAACCGGCTTGATGGGGATGTAGAACTCCCCGCCCGCGCGGTTGAATTCCTCGGCCTTCTGCGCCATGCCCTCGGCCAAGGCCGCATCCTCGGCCACGCCCTTGGCGGCGGCGAATTCGCGCACCTCCTGCGTGATCTTCATGGAGCAGAACTTGGGGCCGCACATGCTGCAAAAGTGCGCCACCTTGGCCGCGTCCTTCGGTAATGTCTCGTCGTGGTATTCCTGCGCCGTCTCGGGATCCAGCCCCAGGTTGAACTGGTCCTGCCAGCGGAAGTCGAAGCGCGCCTGGCTTAAAGCGTCGTCACGAGCCCGCGCCCCCGGGTGGCCCTTGGCGACGTCGGCGGCGTGGGCGGCGATCTTGTAGGCGATGATGCCCTGCTTGACGTCGTCGCGGTCGGGCAGGCCCAGGTGTTCCTTCGGGGTCACGTAGCACAGCATGGCCGTGCCCATCCAGCCGATCATGGCCGCGCCTATGGCCGAGGCGATGTGGTCGTAGCCGGGCGCGATGTCGATGGTGAGCGGCCCCAGGGTGTAGAACGGCGCCTCGTGGCAGGTTTTGAGCTGCTCGGTCATGTTGGCGGCGATCATGTGCATGGGCACATGGCCGGGGCCTTCGATCATGGTCTGCACGTCGTGCTTCCAGGCTGTTTTGGTGAGTTCGCCCAGGGTGTGCAGCTCGGCAAATTGCGCTTCATCGTTGGCGTCGCTGGCGCAGCCGGGGCGCAGGCCGTCGCCCAGGCTGAACGACACGTCATACTGCTTCATGATGTCGCAGATGTCCTCGAAGTGCTCGTAGATGAAGCTCTCGCGGTGGTGCGCCATGCACCACTTGGCCATGATGGAGCCGCCGCGCGAGACGATGCCGGTGCGCCGTTGGGCGGTGAGGTGGATGTAGGCCAGGCGCACGCCGGCGTGGATGGTGAAGTAGTCCACGCCCTGCTCTGCCTGCTCGATCAGCGTGTCGCGGAAGATCTCCCAAGTGAGGTCTTCGGCAATGCCGCCGACCTTTTCCAGCGCCTGGTAGATGGGCACGGTGCCAATCGGCACGGGCGAGTTGCGCACGATCCAGTCGCGCGTGGTGT
>JAFEES010000420.1 GCA_018240995.1 Pseudomonadota bacterium
GTGGTGGTGGCGGCGGGCGCCAAGGTGCTGGGCGGCTTCGAGGTGGGCGACGGGGCAAAGATCGGTAGCAACGCCGTGGTCATCAAGCCCGTGCCGGCGGGCGCCACCGCCGTGGGCATACCCGCGCGCATCATCCCGTCAAAGGAAGGCCACAGCGCCGACGTGACCGAGCCGCATGGGCAGGACGAAGTCAAGTTCAGCGCCTACGGCGTGACCGCGCAGCAGGACGACCCCCTGACCCAGGCCATGCGCGGCCTGATCGACAGCGCCGCCGGGCAGGAGCACCAGATCGCGCTGCTCTGGCAGGCCATAGAAAAGCTCTCGCAGGCCGCGCCGCAGGGCCAGGGCTGCGTGCCCGGCGACGCCGCCCTCAGCGAGCATTTCCCGGCCGCCAAGCTCAACGACATCATCGGAAAATAGCCCTACAGAACCGAACATGGACGTGACCCAAGCCCTGCGCGAGCGCCGCTCGGTGCGCGCCTTTCTGCCCGACGCACCGCCCGCCGCCCTGGTGCAGACCCTGCTGCAGGAGGCGGCCCAGGCCGCGTCCGGCGGCAACCTGCAGCCCTGGCGTGTTGTGGCGCTGACGGGCGAACCCTTGCGGCAGGTGCTCGCCGCCGTGTCCGCGGCGCAGGCCGAGGATGCCCCGGCTAACCAGTCCTACCCGCCCAGCCTGTGGGAGCCCTACCGCACGCGCCGCTTCGCCAATGGCGAGGACCTTTACCGCACCATAGGCATACCGCGCGAGGACAAGGCCGGGCGGCTGGAGCAGCTGGCCAAGAATGCCGAGTTTTTCGGCGCGCCCGTGGGCATCTTCGTCTGCGTCGATGAACGCATGGGCCTGCCGCAATGGGCCGATCTGGGCATCTACCTGCAGTCACTGATGCTGCTGGCCGTGCACCATGGCCTGGCCACCTGCGCCCAGGGCTTCTGGCGCCGCTACGCTGGCACGCTGCAGCGCCAGCTGGCCCTGCCCGAGCCCTACCACGTGGCCTGTGGCGTGGCCCTGGGCTATGAGGACGAGGCCGCGCCCATCAACGCGCTGCGCTCCACGCGCGCGCCCTGGGCCGACTGGGGCGAGCTGCGCGGCTTTGCCTGAGATATTTTGATAGTGCCTGACGCTTGTTTGGCGCTGGTTTTAACTCCCTCTCCCCCCTGGGGGAGAGGGCAGGGGTGAGGGGGTGATTGGGCGAAGTGCCCGTTTTTGCCACCCTCACCCCAACCCTCTCCCGCCTGCGGGAGAGGGGGAAATGACCGCAAGCCCTTGGATGGCCCGCCCGCACCGCCCGCCGCCATCACGGCTTGATGGCGATCTTCAGCACCCCGTCGCGCTGGTGGGCGAACAGGTCGTAGGCCTGCACGATCTCGTCCAGCCGGCGCTGGTGCGTCACCAGCACGCCCAGATCCAGGCGATTCGCGGCGATCACGTTCATCAGGCGGCGCATGCGCTCCTTGCCGCCGGGGCATAGCGCGGTGCGTATGGTGTGATCGCCCAGGCCGGCGGCAAACTGCGCCAGCGGGATGGACAAATCCTCCGAATACACCCCCAGGCTCGACAGCGTGCCCCCGGGCCGCAGCACCTGCATGGCCTGGGCAAACGTGGCCTGGGTGCCCAGGGCCTCGATGGAGCTGTCGGCCCCCTTGCCGCCGGTGAGCTTCATCACCTCGGCCACCACGTCCACGTTGCGGAAGTTCAGCGTCACGTCGGCGCCCATCTTCTTGGCGACTGCCAGGCGTTGGTCGTTGCCGTCCACGGCGATGATGGTGGTGGCGCCCAGCAGGCGCGCGCCGGCCGTGGCGCACAGGCCTATCGGGCCCTGGGCCAGCACCACCACGGTGTCGCCAATGCGGATGTTGGCGTTCTCCGCGCCCTTGAAGCCGGTGGACATGATGTCCGGGCACATCAGCACCTGCTCGTCCGTCAGCCCGTCGGGAATCGGCGCCAGATTCGCCTGGGCGTCGGGCACCAGCACGTATTCGGCCTGGGTGCCGTCGATCAGGTTGCCAAAGCGCCAACCCGCCGTGGCCTTGTAGCCGTGGCAGCCGCACTGGCCGCGGGCCACCAGATAGCTGCCGTCCTGGCTGGGCGCGCCGTCTTGCGCGGCGTAGCTGTTGAAGTTGGGGCAGATGGCGCCGGCGATCACGCGCTGGCCCTCCTGGTAGCCCTGCACGGCG
>JAFEES010000421.1 GCA_018240995.1 Pseudomonadota bacterium
AACGCTCAACGCTCAACGCTCAACGCTCAACGCTCAACGCTCAACGCTCAACGCCTGCCCCCCCCGCTCAGTCGTCCTTCTTTTCTTCCTTGCGCTCGGTCAGCGTCTTGCTGGCCACCACGGTGCGGCCCTTCAGGCGGTTCAGCGCCTGGGCCAGCTGGAAGTCCTTGTCGGAGCCGAACTCGGGCAGCTTGCGCTCGGCGATCGGCTTCTTGGCCTCTTCCTCCAGGCGCTTGCGGGCCTCCTCTCGGGCCTTTTCGCGCGCGGCGTCCTTGACCTCCTCGCCCTGGCCGCTGGTCAGGTGCTTTTCCAGGTCGGCCTCGCGCATGCGCAGCGAGGCGTAGAGGTCGCCGTCGGCGGTTTCGTCCAGCATCACGTCGGGCACGATGCCCTTGGCCTGTATGGACTTGCCGCTGGGCGTGTAGTAGCGCGCCGTGGTCAGCTTGATGCCGGTGTCCGGCCCCAGCGGGCGCACGGTCTGCACCGAACCCTTGCCGAAGGTCTGGCTGCCCATGATGGTGGCGCGGTGGTGATCCTGCAGCGCGCCGGCGACGATCTCGCTGGCCGAGGCCGAGCCTTCGTTGACCAGCACCACCAGCGGCACGTTCTTGATGGCCGCCGGCAGGCGCTTGAGCGGGTCGCCGCTGCCGCGGCGCTGATAGAACTCGGGCGCGGCCTTGAAGGTGGCCTTGCTCTCGGGCAACTGGCCGTTGGTGGAGACCACGGTCACGTTCTCCGGCAGGAAGGCGGCGGACACGGCCACGGCGGCGTCCAGCAGGCCGCCCGGGTCGTTGCGCAGATCCAGCACCAGGCCCTTCAGGCGCGGTTCCTGCTTGTAGATTTCCTCGATCTTGCGCACGAAGTCGTCCACCGTGCGCTCCTGGAACTGCGACAGGCGAATCCAGGCGTAGCCGGGCTCCAGCACCTTGGCCTTCACCGACTGGGTCTTGATTTCCTCGCGCGTGATGGTCACGGGAAAGCTGCGGCTTTCGTCCTTGCGCAGAATGGTCAGCGTGACCTTGGTGTTGGGCTCGCCGCGCATGCGCTTGACGGCCTCGTTCAGCGTCAGGCCCTTCACCGCCGTGTCGTCAATCTTTGTGATCAGGTCGTTGGTCTTTAGCCCGGCGCGGTCGGCGGGCGAGCCCTCGATGGGCGAGACGACCTTCACCAGGCCGTCTTCCTGCGTGATCTCTATGCCCACGCCGACGAAGCGGCCGGTCGTGCCCTCGCGAAATTCCTTGAACGACTTCTTGTCGAAATACTGCGAATGCGGATCCAGGCTGGAGACCATGCCGCTGATGGCGTCGGTGATGAGCTTCTTGTCATCCACTGGCTCCACGTAGTCGGTCTTGATGAGTCCGAACACGGCCGACAGCTGCTGTATCTCCTCCAGTGGCAGCGGCGTCATGGCGCCGCGCGCCACGGTCTGCAGCGACACGGTGGTCAGCGCACCGGCCACGACACCGACCGACACCCATCCCGCAATTTTCAGTTTGTGGCCCATAGAACACCCTTTACCGCTTCGAACAAATATACACCTTGGAAGGCCGCGGGCCGGCTCAGTTCCCCTGGTTTCGCCTAATTTTTAGGCACCGGCGGCGGCTCGCTGGCGGCTCGTCAGGCCTTGCCCTGGGCGGCCACGGCCGCGGCGGCGCGGGCGGCGGCCTCGGCGTCGCCCAGGTAGTAGTGGCGCAGGGGCTTCAGGCCCGCGTCCAGCTCATACACCAGCGGAATGCCGTTGGGGATGTTCAGGCCCACGATGTCGCCGTCGGAGATGCCGTCCAGGTATTTGACCAGGGCGCGTATGGAGTTGCCGTGGGCGGCAATCAGCACGCGCTTGCCCGACTGGATGGCGGGGGCGATGGTGTCGTTCCAGTAGGGCAGCACGCGTTCCACCGTGTCCTTCAGGCATTCGGTCAGCGGCACCTGCCCGGGCGCGAGGTCTGCGTAGCGCAGATCGCCGCGCTCGCTGCGCGGGTCGCCGGCCTCCAGGGCGGGCGGCGGCGTGTCGTAGCTGCGGCGCCACACCAGCACCTGCTCATCGCCATACTGCTTGGCCATGTCGGCCTTGTTCAGGCCCTGCAGCGCGCCGTAGTGGCGCTCGTTCAGGCGCCAGCTGTGCTGCACCGGCAGCCAGGTGCGAT
>JAFEES010000422.1 GCA_018240995.1 Pseudomonadota bacterium
GAGTGGCGGTGTTTTGGCGTGCAAGGCGGGCATGGGCAATTGCCTCTCAGGCTCTCAGTGCAGCCAGGCGCACGCGCCATGTGCGTGCAGCAGCGGATGGCGCGCGTCGCCGCTGGCCGCCACGACCTTGGTCAGCGCGTCGGCCCACAGGCAGCTGGGCGCGGCCACGCTGACATGGGCGCTGACGCCGCGGCCATTGCCGGCCCAGGCCTGGCTGCGGCAGCGCGCGCCGAAGCGGCTGGTGGCGAAGGCGCCGTCGGCCAGCTGGGCAAACGGGCGCAGGCCGCCGCCCTCCTCGTCGCGCAGCAGCACCGGCAGTTGCACGGCGCCGAAGGCGCGCAGGTCGCCGCCCGCATTCACCCAGCCGGCCGCGCAGCCCATGCTCTGCAGTGCCTGCACGGCGCGGTCTACGGCATGGCCCTTGGCGATGCCGCCCAGGTCGAAGGCCGCCGCGGCCGCGCGCTTGTGCAGGCGGTGGCCCTCGCAGCGCCAGCCGTCCGGCGCGCGGCCCTGGGTGATGTCGAACAGGCCGCCGCTGTCCCGCTGCAGCGCCCAGGCGGCCTGCAGCACCTCGGCGGTCTCGGGCGCGACCGCCATGCTTGCGCCCACGGGCAGGGCGGCGAAGCGCGCGACGTCGCTGCCGGGCTCAAAGCGCGACATGCGGGACTGCACCCGCTCCACAGCCGCGAAAGCGGCCTGCACGGCCGCCTCGGCCGCGCGCGCCTGCGGCACGGCGATCTCCACCAGCGTGCCCAGCAGGGGCCGCGCGCGGCGCTGCCAGGCGCAGTCTTGCGCGGCGCTCATGACAGCCTGCCGCCGCGGCGCAGCAGATCCAGCCAGACCACGATGCGGCGCACGCCCTCGGTGACATGGGTGCAGCTCAGCGTGGCGCCGCTGATGTTGGATATATCGTCGCCCACCTGCAGCGGCGAGGCGGCGGTCTTGCCCACGAACTGCCTGCGCCAGGCGGGCAGGCGGATCTCGTGGCCATGGCTTTCGCGGTACGACAGCACCTCGACCTGGCGCACGCGGCCGTCGGGCTCCACGCCCACGGCGTAGGTGATACGCTCGAATTTGCCTATCACCTCGTCCACCACCATGAAGCCGATCACGGCCCCGCCCTGGCGCGCCAGGCGCAACTGCATGCGCGGCGCCACGGGCCTGACGCCGGCGGCCGCGAGCTGCTGCGACAGCGCGGCATCGAGCGGGATGTCGCGCGGCTCGAAGGCGTCGGCCTGGGGGAACATCAGCTTTTGCGCCTGCTCCGCGCTCAGGTAGTCCACGGCCAGCGCGCCGGTGGGCGCCAGCGCCACCAGCGCGGCCGGGGAATACAGCGCCAGGCGCATGGCGGCGGGCATCAGAAGCTCCAGCCCAAGCCCAGGTTCACGCGGTTGGCCAGGGTGTTGACGCGAAAGCGCTGGTAGTCGGCCTTGAGCACCACCGAGCGCGTGACCCAGAAGTTGGCGCCCACGGTCGCGACCTGCTCGGTACGCGAGGCATCGGGCGTCAGCCCCGGCCCCAGGTTGGCGAAGGCGCGCGCGGTGTTGAAGCGTTCCAGGCGCGCGAAGGGGCTCAAGCTGTAGTCGCCCTGCTGCCACAGCTTGTAGGCGGCCTGCACATAGCCGCCGCCAAAGGACTTGGGAATCAGCGTGGGGTTGCCGACCAGCGCCTGGTTCAGCGCGGCGGTGTTGGAGATGCTGCCCAGCGCATACAGCGCCGCCAGGTCCCAGCGCCCCGGCGTCCAGCGCGCGTGCAGGTCGGCCAGCGTGATGCGCGCGCCGGCAAAGCCCGGCTGGCCCTGCGTGGCGTTGCCGCTGAACAGCGAGCCGCCCACCAGCAGGCCGGGCACGCCGCGCCAGTTGGCCGCGCCGAACAGCGCCAGGTTGCGCGCCTTGGCCTTGGCCGCCTCCTGGTGGATGGAGCCCAGCGGCGACTCGGCGCCCTCGCCCGAGGCGGCGTTCCACTTGGTCAGGTCGAAGCTGGTGCTGACGCCGCCCTGCAGCGTCAGCCCGTTGTCGAAGTTGGCGATGAGCTGCGCGCCGGCCTCGCGCCAGGTGGTGGGGATGATGGCCGTCTCGACGAAGTTGCGCTCCACGCCGTAGTAGGCCGTGGGCTCGTGGGTCTCGTTGAGCAGG
>JAFEES010000423.1 GCA_018240995.1 Pseudomonadota bacterium
AGGTGGTGCGCCTCGTCGATCACCAGCAGGCAGTTGTCCAGCTCGGGCAGCAGGCGCGCGCCTATGGACGACAGCAGCAGGTCGTGATTGGCGACTATGACCTGGGCCGCCACCAGCTGCTTGCGCCGCTCGAAGTAGCTGCATTGGCCGAACAGCGGGCAATGCCTGCCGGTGCAGGAGCTGGCCTCGGCCGCCACCGGGCTCCACACCTCGGGCTCGGGCGGGGTGTCCAGCAGGTCGCGGTCGCCGTCCCAGCGGCCCTGGGCCAGCGCGTCGCCCATTGCGGCGTAGAACTTCATGCGCGCCTCGGCGTCGTGGCGCGGGCGCTTGGCTTGCTCTGCGGCGGCCTCGTCGGGGAACAGGTCATCGTCGGGCAGCTCGTCGTCGTCGCCGCCGCTGCTGCCGCCGACCAGGCGCTCCAGCTTGAGCTTGCAGACATAGCGCCCGCGCCCCTTGGCCAGCGCGAAGGCAAAGGGCTGCTCCATGCGCGCGGCCAGGGCGGGCAGGTCCTTGTGCACCAGCTGCTCCTGCAGCGCCACGGTGGCGGTGGAGATCAGCACGCGCGTGCCGCGCGAGAGCGCCATGGCGATGGCCGGCACGCTATAGGCCAGCGACTTGCCAACGCCCGTGCCGGCCTGGATGACGGCGATGGCGCGCCGGGGCTCGTCGCCTTCGTCCTCCGGCTTGCCCAGCTGCGCCTGGCTAAAGGTCTGCGCCACCTGCTCGGCCATGCGCCGCTGCCCCTCGCGCACGCGAAAACCGGCCGTGGCCTGCACCACCGCCTCGAACGATTGCAGGGCCTGCTCGGCCCATTGCTGCGTGGACATGGGGGAGGGCGTCTCAGCTTGGATGCAGGCGGTGCTGTAGATTCATCCAGTCATGGTAGCCGATGACGCAGCACGGCCGCGCCGGCATGGGTATTCGGCGGGTACAGTGGCGCCATGCCAGACGCCCCCCATATCACCCGCCTGCTGCGCATCCACGGCCTGGTGCAGGGCGTGTACTACCGCCAGTCCATGATCGACGCCGCCCGGCGCCTGGGCCTGCAGGGCTGGGTGCGCAACCGGCTGGACGGCACGGTGGAGGCCCTGGCCAGCGGGCCGCGGGACGCCGTCCAGGCCCTGGTGGATTGGGCCCACAGGGGCCCACCCGCGGCGCGCGTGGATGAGGTGCAGGTGCAGGAGGTGGCGTGCCAGCAGCCGCTGCAGGGCTTTGACAAGCGCGCCACGGCGTAGTGCCGGCTATGCGCACGCCGCAAAGCGCACCGTGACCAGCAACCCCTGGCCCGCCTGTGCGTTCGGCCCCAGGGTCACGCTGGCGCCAAAGGCGCGCGCCACCTCGCGCACTATGGGCAGGCCCAGGCCCGTGCCCTCGCTGGCCTGCGGCGCGGCGCGGTAAAAGCGCTCGAACACGCGCTCGCGCGCCTCGGGCGCTATGCCCGGGCCGTTGTCGGCCACGGTCAACACTACCTGCTCGCCCTGTGGCCCGGCCTCGCGCCGCAGGCCCACGGTGACATGTCCGCCCTCCTGGGTGTAGCGCAGGGCGTTGTCCAGCAGGTTGCTGACCAGGGCGTCGAGCAGCGCGGGCTCGGCCGCCACGCGGGCCGGGCCGGCGGCCTCCAGTCCGAGGTCGATGCGGCGGCGCTCGGCCAGCGCCGCCAGCCGCTCCACGCAGCGCAGGGCCACGTCGGCCAGATCCACGGGCACCAGGCGCGTCTGCGCGTCGGCATGCTCGGCCTGGGCCAGCAACAGCAGCTTGTTGCTCACGTCCACCAGGCGGCGGTTGCTGGCCTGCAGCTCGGCCCACAGGGCGTCGTCCTGCCCATCGCCGTGTGGCGCCGAGCGCGCGTATTCGATCAGCGTGGACTGCAGCGCCAGCGGCGTGCGCAGCTGGTGCGCGGCCTGGGCGATGAAGCGGCGCTGGGCCTCGGAATGCGCGGCCAGCAGCCGCGTGGACTGGTTGATGGTCTCGGCCACGGGGCGCAGCTCGCTGTGCAGCGCGCGGCCATCGACCCACAGGTCCAGGTGCAGCGGATCGCGCTGCGCCAGTTGCCGCGCCAGGCGCAGCACGGGGCGCAGCTCCAGCGTCAGCGCCAGCACCGAGAGGGCCACGGTCAGGGCCAGCGCCAGCAGCAG
>JAFEES010000424.1 GCA_018240995.1 Pseudomonadota bacterium
CCCGACGCCGATTGCTGTCGCACCGCGCGCGCCCTGTTATAGCGAGACCACCATCCACGCCAGCTTCGAAGCGACCGCGGCACATCAGCCGCAGGCAGTTGCGCTGATCGACGGTGAGCGGATCCTGCGCTTCGGTGAACTGGAGGCGTGGTCGAACCGTCTCGCCGCCGCACTGATCGCCCGCGGCGTCTCCTTCGAGGATCGCGTCGGTCTACTGGCGACGCGTTCGTTCGAGGCGATCGCCGGCATGCTTGCAATCCTCAAGGCAGGCGCGGCATGGGTGCCGCTGGATCCCACTTATCCCGCGCAGCGGATTAGGCGCTTCATCGAAACGAGCCGACCCGTTGCGATCCTGACGCACCGGGCCGACGCGGCGGACTTCATCGACGCGCGGTTGGCCTCCAAGGCAATCGATATCGCCGCGTATGAGACTGGAGCGGTGGTCTCACCGCCCCGGGTGTCTGCACTTGCGGATGCGCTGGCATATGTGCTATTCACATCCGGTTCGACCGGCGCACCCAAGGGCGTCATGGGAACGCATCGCGCGACCCTGGCTGCTGCAGCTTGGCGTGAACTGGCGTTTCCGCACGCGCCCGGCGAGTGCTGCGTTCACAAGACGCCGCTGGGCTTCGGCGATTCGATTCAGGAGATTTTCGGCCCGCTATTGGCCGGGGCGTCGCTCGCGATCCTGTCTTCGGATGCGATCCGCGATCCGCACCGGTTTGTCCAGGAGATGCGCGGCTATGGCGTCACGAGGCTGATCGTCGTGCCGTCCCTGCTCACCGCAATCCTGGCTTCGTCGGCTCCGGTCGAGTCGCTCACCGCCGCGCGGCTGTGGATCGCTAGCGGCGAGGCGTTGCCGATCGAAACCGTCCGCGCTTTCCGGGGCCGGCTACCCGGCGCGCGATTGATCAACCTGTACGGCGCATCGGAAGCTGCCTGCGACGATACCTGGACCGAGGTCGTCGACGCCGAGCGCCCACCAGGTATCGGAGGTCCGATCGCCGGTGCGTCAATCTACTTGCTCGATGACCGCATGCGGGTGGTGGAGAACGGCGGGCTCGGCGAGATCCACGTCGGTGGCGAGGTTGTCGCGCGCGGCTATTTCGATGACCCGCGCCAGACCGCGTCCGCGTTCATCCCAGACCCAGGCGCGCATGGCGGCCGCATGTTCCGCACGCGCGACATCGGCCAGTACCAGCTGGCCGAGGGCCTTCGCTACCACGGCCGCGCCGACCAGCAGGTCGTGCTTCGTGGTATCCGGATCGATCTGGCGGAGGTGGAGGCCGCGTTGATGGCCTGTCCCGGCGTGGCGGATGCGGCCGTCTGCCATGATGCCGCCGCGCGTGGACTGGTCGCGTTCGTGATGCCAGACGAACGGGAACGTCTGGTGCGGGGCGGCCGCTACCGCATACTGCCTGACGGACTGGCGCTGTTCGACTATCGCCGCAGCGAAACCGACTACCTGCTGGCGGAGCGCGACGAGGGTGACACGCCGTTGCCGATGCTGCCGGATGGCGCGGTGGTGATCGACGTTGGCGCCAACATCGGCCTGTTCTCGCTGGCTACGCACTACGCCGCCGATGGCGTACGCATTGTCGCGATTGAGCCGTCGCCCGTAGTCGCGTCGGTGCTGCGCGACAACCTAGTCCTGCACGGCTGCACGTTCGAGCTGCTGACTTGCGCTGTCGGCGCCCATTCCGGCACCGCACCATTCACCTTTTATGCGCACGCAAGCCTGGAGTCCGGGTTGCATGCCGATGCGGCTCGCGACGAGCACATCTTCCGCGTCGCCATCGATGCCCGGTTGTCGGCGGTCGACGTGAACCGGCTGGCGGCGCAGCGCTTCGAAGGCGAAACCTCCTCGGTGGAAGTCGTTACCCTGTCCGAGGTCATTGCCCGGCTGGACCTGCCGCGAATCGATCTGGTCAAGATCGACGTCGAACGTGCCGAGCTCGAGGTGCTGCAGGGCTTGGCACCGCAGGATTTCGCGCGGATCGACCGCTTCCTCATGGAAGTCGAGGACACCGGCGGTATGCATGACGCCATCGCCAAGCTGTTCCCGCCTGAATTCGTCTTGCGCTGGACGCCACATGGACGTCTGGAACGG
>JAFEES010000425.1 GCA_018240995.1 Pseudomonadota bacterium
GACGAGGCCCTGACCCAGACCCTGAAGGCCGCCCTGGCCCTGGTGGACGTGCGCGTGCTCGACCATGTCATCGTGGCGCCGGGCGCGGCCCTGTCCATGGCCGAGCAGGGGTTGGTATGAGTCTGGCGCGCTGGGCCTGCATTGCCCTGCTGGCCCTGGCCGGCTGCGCCCTGCCGCTGGCGCCGCCCGCGCCCGAGCCGCTGCTGGCGCCCCACCTGCGCCTGATCGGCGTGGCCGAGCTGCCCCCGGGCACCGAGTACGGCGGCACCACCATAGGCGGCCTGTCGGGCATTGACTATGACGCGCGGCGCGGCGAATACCTGCTGATCAGCGACGACCGTTCCGCCGACGGCCCGGCGCGCGTCTACACCCTGCGCCTGCCCTACGACGCCCACGGCCTGGGCGCGCCGCAGTTCACCGGCGTGCAGCCCCTGCAGGACAGCAGCGGCCGGCCCTTTGCCCCCTGGTGGCGCCCGCGCGCCGGCATGGAGCGCCCCGACGCGGAAAGCCTGCGCTGGCTGCCCGGCGCGCAGAGCTTTCTGTGGACCAGCGAGGGCGACTTCGCCCGCGGCTTCGGCCCGCAGCTGCGCGAGAACCGCCCCGACGGCAGCCCTGTGCGCAACATTGCCCTGCCGGCCAGCTTCAGCCCCGGCGACGACAGCGGCCCACGCCGCAACGGCACCCTGGAGGGCCTGGCCCTCACGCCGAACGGGCGCACCGCCTGGCTGGCCATGGAGCTGCCCTGGCGCCAGGACGGCGCCGAGGCCACGCCCGCCAGCGCCGGCGCGCCGGTGCGCATCACCGCCGTGGATGTCGCCAGCGGCCGGCCCCTGCGCCAGATCGCCTACCAGCCCGACGCCGTGCCGCGCACGCGCCGCCTGCCCGGCCCGCAGATCAACGGCGTGAGCGAAATCCTGGCCGACGGGCCACACCACCTGCTGGTGCTGGAGCGCAGCTACAGCGCCGGTGCCGGCTTTGGCGCGCGCCTGTACCGCATCGACACGCGCGCCGGCAGCGACACGCTGGCGCTGACGGCCCTGACGCCCGCCAACCACCACGCGGCGCCCAAGACCCTGGTGGCCGATCTGGCGGCCTTGGGGCTGACGCCGGACAACATCGAGGGCATGACCTGGGGCCCCGCCCTGCAGGGCCACTGCGTGCTGGTGCTGGTGAGCGACGACAACTTCAACCCGGCCCAGGTGACGCAGTTCATCGCCGCGCAATACCTCGGCCCGGGCGGCAGCGATAGGCAATGCGGTACAACCGGCGCCAGCCCATGAATGCCGCCCTCACCGCCCGCTCCCTGTCCGAGCTCCAGCCCCTGCGCCGCGCCCTGCAGGAGCGGGCCGCACGGCAGGCCGCACTGGAGCAGCAGCGCCGCGAGGCCGAGCGCCGCGCGCGCGCCGAGCGCCATTTGTTCCAGGACGCCGTGGGCGCCGTGCAGCCGCTCAAGGGCCAGCAGCCGCGCCACTGGCCCACGCCGGTGCCGCCCGAACCCCTGCCGGTGCAGCGCCAGCTGGACGAGGCGCGCGTGCTGCGCGAGTCGCTGAGCGACGAGTTCGACGTCACCACCCTGCTGGACGTGGACGACCAGCTGAGCTTTCGCCGCCCCGGCATAGGCCCGGACGTGACGTGCCGGCTGCGCGCCGGCCACTGGAGCATCCAGCGCCAGCTCGATCTGCACGGCCTGCGCGTCGATGAGGCGCGCGAGGCCCTGGGCCAGTTCATACGCCTGGCGCACCGCACCGGCCTGCGCTGCGTGCGCGTGGTGCACGGCAAGGGCCTGGGCTCACCGGGCCGGACGCCCGTGCTCAAGGGCCGGGTGCAGGCCTGGCTGGTGCAGAAGAAGGAGGTGCTGGCCTTCGTACAGGCCAGGCCCGCCGACGGCGGCGCCGGGGCACTGGTGGTGCTGCTGTCACCAAACCCGCGCAGAACAGAGAAGAAACCGCCTGATTAGCGAGATATCTCGGAATCGCTCCTCCACGTACCGTCATTCCCGCGAAGGCGGGAATCCATGCCCCCCGCGCAGCAGCGGGATGTCCGCCTACGCGGGCATGAGGGGACTTTCCGAGGCATGTATCTAGTCAAGAAAAAAGG
>JAFEES010000426.1 GCA_018240995.1 Pseudomonadota bacterium
CGGGCGTCACATCGCGCAGCGCGCGGCCGGTGCCGCCGGTGGTCAGCACCAGGCTGCAGCCGGCATCCACCAGTTCGACCAGCGTGGCGCTGATGCGGTCTTTTTCGTCGGGGATCAGGCGCGGCTCGAATTGAAGAGGGTTGTGCAGCGCGCGCTTGAGCCAGTCGTGCAGCGCGGGCAGGCCCTTGTCCTCGTAGTCGCCGCTGCTGGCGCGGTCGCTGATGGAGACGATGCCGATCTTGACCGGCGCGTACTCATGGGTGCTATGGGGCATGGCCGTCCTCCTCGTCATGTGTGTCGGGCAGGGCCTCATTGTGGGTCTGGCCGGCCAACATTTGTGTACGCACCAGCTGAAACAGATCGCGGTAGGCGCGGCCCTTGCGCGGTGCCAGGCCCTGCGACACGGCGGCGTTGCTCTCGGGCGGCGCGTCCTTGCGCGCCTGGCGGATCAGGGCGCGCATCTGCTGCGTATCGGTGTCAGGAAACTGCTGCATCCACAGGGGCAGGGCGTCATCGCCTGCGATCAGGCGGTCGCGCCAATGCTCGGCCTGGTGCAGCGCCAGCTTTTCGGCGGCCGAGCCGCTGTGCTGCTCGTCCAGCGCGGCCTGGATGGCGGCCACGGTGTCGTCGTCCAGCTTGCGCATCAGCTTGCCGACGAATTGCATCTGCCGGCGCTTGCCCTCGAAGTTGGTGATGCGCCTGGCCTCGGTCAGTGCGTCCTGCAGCTTCTCGGGCAGGGCCAGGCGGGCAAACAGGTCGGCGCGCAGCGTGAGCAGCTCGGCGCCCAGCTTTTGCAGCGCCTCCATTTCGCGCTTCAGGTCGGTCTTGGTGGCGCCGGTCGTGCCTTTGAGTTCGGCCTTGAATTGCAGATCCAGCTCGCTGCCTTCGGCAACGAAATGGCCCTTCACAAAATAGCCTTTTTGGGGTTTGCGTGACATGGTGGGGCAGGGCGGTAACAGCGCCGCGGTGGTGTGGCTTGCCGCGTGGTGATGCGGGCGGCAAGTATCATAGCCGCCGCTATGAATACACCCAGCTCCCGCGCGCCAGGCGCCAAGGCCGCCGCACCCCTCCTGCCCGACAGCGGCTTCAGCTACACCCAGGAATTCTTTGCCGGCCTGGTAGACCACGCCCTGGCCCACGCCAAGAAGCTGGGCGCCAGCGACGCCGGGGCCGATGCCTCCGAGGGCTGCGGCCTGTCGGTCAACGTGCGCAAGGGCGAGCTGGAGACCGTGGAGCGCAACCGCGACAAGTCCCTGGGCGTGACCGTGTACCTGGGCCACCGGCGCGGCAACGCCAGCACGTCCGACTTCTCGCCCGCCGCCGTGGAGCGCACCGTGCAGGCCGCCTACGACATCGCCCGCTTCACCGCCGAAGACCCCGTGGCCGGCCTGCCCGACGAGGCCGACATCGCCCCGCAGGACAGCCACCGCGACCTGCAGCTGTTCCACCCCTGGGCCATCACCAGCGAAGAGGCCGCGCAGCTGGCGCTGCAGTGCGAGGCCGCGGCCCTGAAGACGCACAAGCGCATCACCAACAGCGAGGGCGCGGGCGTGTCGGCCCAGCAAAGCCATTTCTTCAGCGCCCACACGCGCGGCTTTCGCGGCGGTTACGCCAGCTCGCGCCACAGCATCTCGGTGGCGCCTATCGCCTCGCTGCCCGGGCGCAATGCCGAGATGCAGCGCGACGCCTGGTATTCATCCATGCGCGACGCGCGCGAGCTGGCCGCGCCCGAGGCCGTGGGCCGCTACGCCGCCCAACGCGCCCTGAGCCGTCTTGGCAGCCGCAAGATCCCCACCACCGAATGCCCGGTGCTGTTTGAATCCCCATTGGCCGCCGGCCTGCTGGGCAGCTTTGTGCAGGCCGTGAGCGGCGGCGCGCTGTACCGCAAGAGCAGCTTCCTGGTCGATTCGCTGGGCAAGCAAGTCTTTGCCAAGCACATCGACGTGAGCGAAGACCCCTTCATCCTCGGCGGCAAGGGCAGCTCGCCGTTCGACGACGAGGGCGTGCGCGTGGCGCCGCGCCAGGTGGTGAAGGGCGGGCGCGTGCAGGGCTACTTCCTCAGCACCTATTCGGCGCGCA
>JAFEES010000427.1 GCA_018240995.1 Pseudomonadota bacterium
TTGGCACGCGTGCGGCCCGGCTCGGGCGGATAGTAGAGATTGACCTGCGCCGCCGTCACCGCCCACTGGCCTTCCAGCGGGCCGGGCAGCTTCTCCTTCAGCAGCTCGTGCACCGAGCGTTGCTGGCTGGACTGCATCGCGGTGCATTCGATCTTTAGCGCGGCGTCCGGGCTGAGGAGCGTGAGCGCCTTCAGTTGCACCATCGAGAAACCGTCCTCGAACGCTTCCGGCACGTCGAAGCCGGTGCGCAGCATCGACAAATTCAGCGTCGGCGACTTGATCCGGTGCGCGTTCGCCTTGACGCCCAGCACATGTTCGGCGAAGGCCTCGACCAGCATCTGCTGGTATTTCTGGCCGCCGCGCACCAGCGTGCGCACCACGCCCGTGGACTTGGCGTAGTCCAGCACCATGTGGATGTTGGGATTGCCGACGCGGCGCTTCAGGGCCGAACCCTCGAACTCCAGCCGCAGCATGGCCATGTCCTTGACGTGGACAGTGAGCAGGAATACGCCGGGGCTGCGCTCGACCAAGTGCGCCACGCTGCTGTCGCCACACTGCATCTCGCGCTTGTAGAAGGCCGAGATCGCGTGGCGCAGCGCGGCCAAGTTGGTGGCCGAACCGTTCGGCTGGCGCTTCAGGCCCAGATCGTATTGCTGGGTCTGCGGCCCGTGGTGCTCCCAGAAGCTGAAGTCGTAGGCGCGCTCGAACAGCGTCGGGTGGTTGACGTACAGCCAGAACGAGCGATGGATGTCGCTGCGGCACAGCGTCAGGCCCGCCAGTGCGGCACCGTCCGCAACTGCGGCCTCAAACATCGCCTGCTTGCCCGCCGCGTCGCCCAGTTGGACGGCGGCCATGAGGTTGGCGATCATCTGGTCTCGGGCGGCGGTGTCGGGCCACACCTTGACCGCCTCCACCAAGAACTGGCTGGTCTCCGGCGTGTCGTCCCACGCGAACCCGTCGGGCACCGGCAGGCCATGCGTGGTCAGGAAGTCGCGCAGCGTGGCATCCACCGGCAGCTCGAGCATCACGTCGACAAAGGTTTTCTTCATCTTGTTCGTCCTTTCTGGATCGGCGTCGGAGGTCTGCGACCGATGTACGGGCTGCACGGGCCAGCGACAGGGTTACTGAACACGTATCTCGCGTAAGTAAAGTAACGAGATACAAGCGCGATTCTGAACCGCAGATTTCCGCTTGTCAATCAATGGGGCACATCTAGACCTTTTATGTATCTCGCGGCTATACTGACAGCCTTGATTCATTCACTGGCTGTTTAGCCACTACAGGAGCATCGCCATGGCTTCGGCGTTTGGAGCGCGCCTGCGGCGCTTGCGCGAGGCGAAGAAGTTGACCCTGCAACAGGTCGCCGACGCGGTCGGCTGCACCAAGGCCTACATCTGGGAACTGGAAATGAAGGATGGGCAGCGCCCCACCGCCGAGCGGATTCAGAAGATCGCTCAGGTGCTCGGCGTGACGATGGAGGATGTGATGGGCACGCCCATGCAGCAGGCACCCGAAGCCAGCCCCGAGGACGTGGCGTTCTTCCGCGAGTACGCCGGGATGACCGACGAGGAAAAGGATCGCTACCGGCAGGCGCTCAAGATCATGTTCCCCGACAAGGGCGAAAGCGGGGGCTGAGGATTGAGCGCAGCGCAGGTACTCACAGGTTCCATTGCCGCCAACACCGTCCAGAAGTGGTTGCGGGCGTGGCACAGCGAAGGTGTGCCCGATGCCGTCGATCTGGAGATCGTCCGGCAGATGCTGCCGTCCACGCCCTACGGCGCGGGCGTTCGGGAGATCAAAGCCCCGATGGTGCTCGACATCGACAGCTGCGAAGGCATGTTGGTGCGCAACCCGAAGGACACCGCCGAGTGGGGCATCTTCTACAACGGCAAGGCCAGCCCCGAGCGCCGACGCTTCACCATCGCCCATGAGCTGGGCCACTTCGTCCTCCATCGCGGCCAGCGGCAGAGCTTCAACTGCGACAAGGAAAGCGTCTATTCCGGCATCGACACCATCCGCGTCATCGAGCGCGAAGCCGACGACTTCGCCAGCAATCTGCTG
>JAFEES010000428.1 GCA_018240995.1 Pseudomonadota bacterium
GCCGCAGGCAGTGCTGTAGCACGACAAGGCGAAGCAACAACGACACGGGTGATTTTGAAATGGAATCACGCCTTGGCCAGCTTGGCGCGCAACCGCTGCAGCACGGCCGGCGAGACGAACTGCGCCACGTCGCCGTCCAGGGTGGCGATCTCGCGCACCAGGGTGCTGCTGATGAACTGGTATTGGCTGGCGGGGGTAAGGAAGACGGTCTCGATCTGCGGCACCAGGGCGCGGTTCATGCCGGCAAGCTGGAACTCGTAGTCGAAGTCCGTGCCCGAGCGCAGGCCGCGCACCATCACGGTGCCGCCGCGCGCGGCGGTGAAGGCCGTCACCAGGCCCTCGAAGGGCTGCACCTCGACCTGCGGGCAGTCGGCCAGCGCCTGGCGCGCCATGTCCATGCGCTCATCCAGGCTGAACATGGTTTTCTTGTGGTGGGCAATGGCCACGGCGACGATGACGCGGTCGAACATGCGCGCCGCGCGCCGCAGCAGGTCTTCGTGGCCCAGCGTGATGGGGTCAAAGGTGCCGGGATAGACGGCAAGTACTTGCGCCATGGCGTGAGCTCTCCAACGGGTGGCGCCCGGTGTGGGCACTGTGAGGGCGCATTATGCAGCGCCGCATGCGGGCCGTCGCTTGCAATCAAAACTGGTCTGTAACACCCATCCAATATGCGTCAACAGCTCATGTTTTGATAGTAACAGCCAGGGGCCGCAGCAGGTGGGCATGCACGGCGCCGGCCTTCAGGTGGCGCTGCAGCCGCAGGCCCAGGGGGTCAAGCTGCTGCTGCGTCCAGGCGCTGGGCGCTTCCAGGTAGATGAAGCCATCGGGCGCCACGGCTTGCGCGGCGGCCTGCAGCGCGGGCGCGAACAGCGCGCCATCAAACGGCGGGTCGATGAGCAGCAGGTGCATGCTGGCCGGCGCGCAGGCGCGTAGCGCGGCCACGCCGTCGCCGCGCTGCACGCGCACGGCCGTGGCCTGCAGGCGCTGGCGCAGGGCTTCGAGCTGCCGCGCCAGGCCGGCGTCGCCCTCCACCAGCAGCACGCTGGCGGCGCCGCGCGAGGCGGCTTCAAAACCCAGGGCGCCGGTGCCGGCAAAGGCGTCCAGGCAGCGCCAGCCGCCCAGGTCTTGTCCCAGCCAGTTGAACAGGGTCTCGCGCACGCGGTCGGGCGTGGGGCGCAGGCCGGGCCGGTCGGCCACGGGCAGGCGCGTGCGCTTCCACTGCCCGCCGATGATGCGCACCGCGCCCGCGCCGCCGCCTGTGGGGGCCGGCCTGCCCTGCCGCGGCGCAGGCTTGGCCCTGGCAGCGCTCAAGGCTGGCCTCCGACGATGACGGTGGCCATGCGCCCCGGCTGCAGGTGGCGCTGCATGGCGCTGCGCACGTCGGCCAGCGTCAGGGCCTGCACGCGCGCCGTCCAATGCTCCAGGTAGTCCAGCGGCAGGTCGTTCCAGGCGATGTTGGCAACGTTGGCCAGCAGCTTGCGGTTGCTGTCAATGCGCAGCGCAAAGCCGCCTATGAGGTTGTCCTTGGCGGCGCGCAGCTCGGCCTCGGTGGGGCCGTCGGCCACGTAGCGCGCCAGCGTGGCCTGCGCCACCTGCACCGCCTGCGCGGCCTGGTCGGGGCGGGTTTGCAGGCTGATGACGAAGGCGCCACGGTTCAGGCCGGGCGAAAAATCGCTGTACACGCTGTAGGACAGGCCACGCTTTTCGCGCACCTCCTGCGTCAGGCGCGAGGTGAAGCCGCCGCCGCCCAGGATGTGGTTGCCCACCAGCAGGGCCAGAAAGTCCGGGTCGCGCCGCGCTATGCCCAGCTGGCCGATGAGCACCTGGGCCTGCGCCGCGGCAAAGGGAATGTCCTCCTGCACCGCCTTTTGCAACGGCTGGGCATCGGGCACGGCCGGCAGCGGGGCGCAGTCGGCGCCGCTCGCCGCAGGCAGGCGCGCCAGCAGCCGCTGCACCAGGATTTGCGCCTGGGAACGGCTCAGGGCGCCAACGATGCTCACGCGCGCGCGGCAGGCGGCCACGTTGCGTTCATGGAAGGCCTGCAAGTCGGCCACCTCG
>JAFEES010000429.1 GCA_018240995.1 Pseudomonadota bacterium
CGCTGGCCGTGGCGCATACCGAGCGCCTGCCCGCCATGCCCAACGTGCCCACCATGTCGGAGGCCGTCCTCAAGGGTTTTGCGGCCGATGCCTGGTTCATGGCCGCCGTGCCGGCCGGCACGCCCAAGCCCATCGTCGATCGCCTCTACGCCGAGATCGCCAAGGCCCTGCCCGCGCCGGACGTGAAGGCCAAGCTCGACTCCATGGGCGTGCTGGCCTCGGGCCTGGACCCGCAGGCCTCGGCGCAGTTCCTGCGCACCGAGGTGGACAAGTGGCGCGGGGTGATCAAGAGCGCCGGCATCACCCTCGACTGACGGATCTGCACAAAGACAAAGCCCCTGGGCCGCGAGGCACGGGGGCTTTGTTCATGGCGCGTTGCTTCAGCGGCTGCTCGGAAAGCTGAACACCGCGCCCTCGCGCACGCCCGCCGAGGGCCAGCGCTGGGTGATGGTCTTGCGCTTGGTGTAGAAGCGCACGGCGTCCGGGCCATAGGCGTGCAGGTCGCCGAACAGGCTGCGCTTCCAGCCGCCGAAGGAGTGGTAGGCCACGGGCACGGGCAGGGGCACGTTCACGCCCACCATGCCGACCTGGATATGGTCTGAAAAATAGCGCGCGGCCTCGCCGTCGCGCGTGAAGATGCAGGTGCCGTTGCCGTACTCGTGCGCGTCGATCAGCGCCATCGCTTCTTGCAGCGTCTGCACGCGCACTATGCCCAGCACCGGGCCGAAGATCTCCTCCTGGTAGATCTGCATGCCGGGCTTGACGTGGTCGAACAGGCAGGGGCCGAGGAAGTAGCCGTCCTCATGACCGGGCACTTGCAGGCCGCGGCCGTCGATGAGCAGCTGCGCGCCCTCGGCCACGCCGCTGTCCACATAGGCCTTGACCTTGTCGAAATGCGGGCGCGTGACCAGCGGCCCCATGTCGTTGCCGTTGTCCGTGCCGGGGCCGACCTTCATCTTCGCGATCTCGGCCGACAGGCCGGCGATCAGCGCCTCGGCCGCCGCGTCGCCCACGCAGACGGCCAGCGGCACGGCCATGCAGCGCTCGCCGCAGCTGCCAAAGGCCGCACCCATCATGGCGCTGACGGCGTTGGCGATGTCGGCATCGGGCATGACCACGGCGTGGTTCTTGGCGCCACCCAGGGCCTGCACACGTTTGCCGTGCTTGCAGCCCTCGGCGTAGATGTATTCGGCGATGGGGGTGGAGCCGACAAAGCTCACGGCCTTCACGCGCGGGTCGGCGAGCAGCGTGTCCACGGCCAGCTTGTCGCCGTTGACCACGTTCAGCACGCCGGGCGGCAGGCCGGCCTCGAGCGCTAATTTGGCGATGAACAGCGTGCTGCTCGGGTCGCGCTCGGACGGTTTCAGGATGAAGCAGTTGCCGCAGGCCACGGCCATGGGCCACATCCACAGCGGCACCATGGCCGGGAAGTTGAACGGCGTGATGCCCGCCACCACGCCCAGGGGCTGGAATTCGCTCCACGAGTCTATGCCCGGGCCCACGTTGCGGCTCATCTCGCCCTTGAGCAGTTCGGGCGCGTAGCTGGCGTATTCCACGTTCTCTATGCCGCGCTGGATCTCGCCATGGGCGTCGGCCAGTACCTTGCCATGCTCGGCGGTGATCATGGCCGCGATCTGGTCGGCATGCTCTTCCAGCAGCACCTTCAGTTTGGACATGACGCGCGCGCGCTTGAGCGGCGGCGTGTTGCGCCAGGCGGGGAAGGCGGCCTCGGCGGAGGCGATGGCAGCCTCCACGGTGGCCTTGGAGGCCAGCGCCACGCTGGTGGTCGATTGACCGGTGGCGGGGTTGAACACGGGCTGAGTGCGCGCGCTGTCGGCGACGATCTGGCCGGCTATCAGATGGCCTACGGTGTGGGTGACGGTCTTGTCGTGGTGCATAAGTATTTCAATAAAATCGGCTGTAGCGCTTTAACGGCAAGCGCTAATAGCTATTGTTTTTACTGCCTCCCCCTCTGGGCACGGGTATCTACACAAGTCCCTGCGCTGGGCCCTCCTCCCCTCTCCCGCGAGGGGAGAGGGAGCAAAACCCGCGTCA
>JAFEES010000042.1 GCA_018240995.1 Pseudomonadota bacterium
GGGAGCCGACATGATTGGTGAATGGAACAATGGCACCGGCCGTCGCAAGTCCAGCGTCGCCCGCGTGTTTCTGAAGAAGGGCTCCGGCAAGATCACTGTGAATGGCAAGGACATTGCACAGTATTTCGGCCGCGAAACCTCCATCATGATTACCAAGCAGCCGCTGGTGCTGACTGGCAATGCCGAAGCCTTCGACATCCAGATCAACGTCCACGGCGGCGGCGAGTCCGGCCAGGCCGGCGCGGCCCGCCACGGCATCACGCGTGCCCTGATCGACTACGACGCAGCGCTCAAGCCCCAGCTCAGCGCCGCCGGCTTCGTCACGCGCGACGCCCGCGAGGTCGAGCGCAAGAAGGTCGGCCTGCACTCCGCACGCCGCGCCAAGCAGTTCTCCAAGCGTTAAGCCACGCGGTTTTCTGCGCCAGCACCAAGGCCACCTGCGGGTGGCCTTGTGCTTTATGTGCCGGGCAAAGGCCCCAGGGCCTCTGGCGGCAAGTCGATCCGAGCTGCAATCCGGCCGGCGTTTGCAGTAGCATCACAAGAGTTTTGAACATTGGAGCAATCCATGAGCGCAGTAGCACAGTCCGTCGACACCGAGATGCCCGCCCCCATTCTCTTTACCGACAGCGCCGCCGCCAAGGTGGCCGAGCTGATCGCCGAGGAGGGCAACCCCGACCTGAAGCTGCGCGTGTTCGTGCAGGGCGGCGGCTGCTCGGGTTTCCAGTACGGCTTCACCTTCGACGAGATCACCAACGACGACGACACGACGATGACCAAGAACGGCGTGTCGCTGCTCATCGACGCCATGAGCTACCAGTACCTGGTGGGCGCCGAGATCGACTACAAAGAAGATCTGCAGGGCGCGCAATTCGTCATCAAGAACCCCAACGCCGACACCACCTGCGGCTGCGGCTCCAGCTTTTCGGTACAGGACAATTGAGCGCCCACGTACCCGAGAACAAGCCGCCTTCGGGCGGCTTTTTGATGGCTGCTTTCAGGCCGGGTAGATGGCGCCCAGGATGCGCGCGCCGCGCGCTCCCGTCACGCCGGGCAGGCTGGCCGTCGCGCCCGCCAGGCATTGGCGCGCCAGCCAGGCAAAGGCGGCGGCCTCCACCTGCAGGGGCGGCAGGCCATGGCGCTCGGAGCCTTCCACGCACACCCCGGGTAGCAGGGCCCGCAGGCGTTCCATCAGATAGGCGTTGAGCGCCCCGCCGCCGCAGACGATGAGCAGTTCGCAATCGGGCGCGTGGCGCAGCAGATCCTGGGCGCAGCTGCGCGCCGTGAATTCGGCCAGCGTGGCCTGCACGTCCTGCGGCGCGGCGTCTTGCCATGCGGCCAAGTGTCCATCCAGCCAACGCGGGTTGAACAGGTCGCGCCCGGTGCTCTTCGGGGGCGGCAGGGCCAGGAAGGGCTCTGCCAGCAGGGCGGCCAGCAGGGCGGCGATGGGCCGGCCGCCGCGCGCCCAGGCGCCTTGGTCGTCATAGGGCCGGCCGGTGTGGCGCTCGCACCAATGATCCATCAGCGCATTCGCCGGGCCGCAGTCGAAGCCCAGCACGTTGCCATCGGGGCGCAGGATGCTCAGGTTGGCGATGCCGCCCAGGTTCAGCACGGCCACCGTGCGCCCGGGCTGGCCGAACACTCCCTGGTGGAAGGCCGGTACCAGCGGTGCGCCCTGGCCGCCGGCGGCCACGTCGCGGCTGCGGAAGTCGGCGACGACGGTGATGCCTGTGATTTCGGCCAGCAGGGCCGGGTTGTTCAGCTGCAGCGTGTAGCCCGTACCGTCGAACGCCTGAGGCCGGTGGCGCACGGTCTGGCCGTGGGCGCCTATGGCGTGGATGGCCTCGCGCTCCAGGCCGGCCTGGGCCAGCAGGCGTTGCACCACGCCGGCATAGGCACGCGCCAGGGCATTCGCGGCCAGCGCCGCGCGGTGCAGCTCGTTGTTGCCGCTGCTGTTCAGGGCCAGCAACTCTGCTCTTAACTCAGGAGCTAACGGCGCAGATGCATGCAGCGCCACGCGGCATTCTTGCCCTGAAAATTCGGCCAGTACGCCATCCACCCCGTCGAGCGAGGTGCCCGACATCAGGCCGATGTACCAGCGCTGCCGGCTCAATCGGCGCTGGCCTGCAGGATTTGCGCTGCCGACGACAGCTGCACGCGCATGTTCGCCGCCAGGCGGTTGAAGGCGCTGCGGCCGGCCTTGGACACGGGGCGCGCGGCCTCGCTTTCATGGGCGATGGTCATGGGGTCGCGGTGCTCGCCATTCACGCGGAACTCGAAGTGCAGGTGCGGGCCGGTGGCCCAGCCGGTGGCGCCCACGGCGCCGATCTTCTGGCCCTGCTCTATGGACTGGCCCTTGTGCACGTCGATGCGGCTCAGGTGCGCGTACACGGTCACATGCTGGTTTGGGTGCTTCACGTAGACCACGTTGCCGTAGCCGTTTTGCACGCCGGCAAAGTCCACCACGCCGTCGCCCACGGTACGCACGGCCGTACCCGTGGGGGCGGCAAAGTCGGTGCCCAGGTGGGCGCGCCAGGTCTTGTGGATGGGGTGCAGGCGCATCGCAAAGCCGCTGGAGATGCGCGAGAACTCCAGGGGCGAGCTCAGGTAGGCGCGGCGCATGCTGTTGCCTTCCAGCGTGTAGTAGGCGCCCTTGGCGGAGGCGCTTTCCTGGAACCACAGGGCGCTGTAGGTCTTGTCGCCGTTGCGGAACTCGGCGCTCAGCACGCGGCCGCTGCGCAGCGGCTCGCCGTCGGCCTCCAGCGTCTCGTAGACCACGGAGAAGTGGTCGTCCTTGCGCAGCGCGCGGCGGAAGTCGATGTCGCCCGAGAACACCTCGGCCAGCTGCACGGCCACGGCGTCGGGGATGCTGGCGGCGTCGGTGGCGGCGAACAGCGAGCTGCGGATGACGCCGCCGGCCAGGCGGCTGCCCACCGTGAGCGGCGCCGACTCGATGCGCGAGGCGAAGCTGCCGTCGTCCTTGCGCTCGACCACCAGGCGCTGGAATTTGTCGCCCTCGTCGGGCGCCCAGCGCGCCGTCAGGCGCACCAGGCGGTGGTCGTCCGTGGCCTCGGCCGACATGGAGCGGCCCACGCGGCCCAGCAGGTTTTGGCGCACGGCGTTGTCGCTGCGCAGGAAGGCGGCGGCGGCCGGGTCGGCCACGCCCAGGCGGCGCAGGATGCTTTCCGCCGTGTCGGCGGCGCGCGTGACGTCCGAGCGGTAGAGCGAAAACGGCGCCAAGTCCACCAGCGCCGACAGTGGCGCGTCACCGGCCAGCGACGGCACGGCCTGGGTCACGGTGCTCACCGGCAGCTCGGCGGGATCGGGTGCCAGCTGCGCCACGGCGAAGGCGCCACCGCCGGTCGTCAGCAGCAGGGTCGTCAGGGCGGCGGTGAGGCGTTTTGGATGGGTTTGGATGGTCTGCTTCAGCTGGCTGAGCAATAGCAGTCCGGCGGTGGTCAAGCCGTTGTTCAAGAGTCTTACCCCAGGCGTATGTGCATGCAGGCCCCGGGACAGGGTCGCGCGGGCGGCAGGCACAAGGAATGTGTAACAGCGCTGCGGACGGGGCCCTAAGCCGGTGGGATGGGCGGGGCCACTAGAATCCGCTGCTTGAAAGTGCCCGAGAGTATAGTCCCTGCGCCCCTGGTGACACCCTGAAAACCCTTATGAATCAAACCGTTGTTACGAATTTCCCGGTGACCGATGATGTACGTCAGGCATTGGAAGTGTCACTGCGTGGCGTGGACGAGTTGCTGCCGCGCGAGGACTGGACGCGCAAGCTCGCGCGCAGCGCGGCCACGGGCCAGCCGCTGCGCATCAAGCTGGGACTGGACCCGACGGCGCCCGACATCCACCTGGGCCACACCGTGGTGCTGAACAAGATGCGCCAGCTGCAGGATCTGGGCCACCAGGTGATCTTCTTGATCGGCGACTTCACCACGCTGATCGGCGATCCGTCCGGCCGCAACAGCACGCGCCCGCCGCTCACCGCCGAGCAGATCAAGCTGAACGCCGAGACCTACTACACCCAGGCCGCCAAGGTGCTCGATCCCGCGCGCACCGAGATCCGCTACAACAGCGAATGGAATGACGCTCTGGGCACGCGCGGCATGATCCAGCTGGCGGCCAAGTACACCGTGGCGCGCATGATGGAGCGCAACGACTTCCACCAGCGCTTCACCGAGGGCAATTCCATCAGCCTGCATGAATTTCTCTACCCGCTGCTGCAGGGCTATGACTCGGTGGCGCTCAAGGCCGACCTGGAGCTGGGCGGCACGGATCAGAAGTTCAACCTGCTCATGGGTCGCCACCTGCAGCAGGAATGGGGGCAAGAGCCGCAGTGTGTGCTCACCATGCCGCTGCTCGTGGGGCTCGACGGCGTGGAGAAAATGTCCAAGTCCAAGAACAACTACATAGGCATCACCGAGGACGCCAACACCATGTTCGCCAAGGTGCTGAGCATTAGCGACCAGCTGATGTGGGACTGGTACACCCTGCTGTCGTTCAAGAGCCTGGCCGAGATCGCGCGGCTGAAGCAGGAAGTTGCCGAGGGGCACAACCCCAAGGATGCCAAGGTGGCCCTGGCCAAGGAAATCACCACGCGCTTTCACAGCGCGGCGGCGGCGGATGCGGCTGAAGCCGATTTCAGCAACCGTGCCAAGGGCGGCGTGCCTGACGAAATCCCCGAAGTCAGTCTCACGGGCGCACCCCTGGGCATAGCCGCGCTGCTCAAAACCGCCGGCCTGGCGCCCTCGACCAGCGAGGCCAATCGGCTGATCGATGGCGGTGGCGTGCGCGTGGATGGCTCCGTGATCAGCGACAAGGGCCTGAAAGTCCCCGCGGGAAGCTACGTGGTGCAGGTGGGCAAGCGCAAGTTTGCCCGCGTGGCGCTCAGCTAAGGAAGGGCTGCCTCGGGCGCCTCGCCGATGGCGCGGCGCGTGGCCTCGGCCTGCAGCAGCAGCCAGGCGCAGAAGGCCTGAATCTCCGGCCGTTGGCCGCTGCGCGGGCCCACTACCAGCCAATACACCAGCGGCGAGTCCAGCCGGTGTCCCGGCAGCACCTCCAGCAGGTCGCCCGCGGCCAGGCTTTGCGCGATCAGCGGCATGCGCGCCAGCGCCAAGCCCTGGCCGGCCAGCGCGGCCTGCACGATTTGCTGGGCGTAGTTGAAGTACAGCCAGCGCCGCGGTTGCAGCTTGTCCAGGCCGTGCACCTCGAACCAACGCCGCCAGGTGATCCACTGAAAGTACGGCATGCGGTGCGCGTCGCCGGCCTCGATCAGCGTGAACTGCGCCACGTCGGCCGGCTGCTGTATGGGCGGCATGCTGCGGAGCAGCCAGGGGCTGGCCACCACCGCCAGCTGTTCGCCGAACAGCCGCTGCGCGCCCGCCGGCTGGCTGCCCGGTACGGCCGAGCGCAGGGCCAGGTCTACGTCGGCCGTCTCCAGATCCACCATGGCGTCGCTGGCGTCCATGCGTATGTCTATGTCCGGGTGGTCGCGCTGGAACTCCTCCATGCGCGGGATCAGCCACATCGAGGCGAAGCTGGCCCAGGTGGTGATGGCCACGCTTTTGCGCCCCGCCGTCTGGCGCACCAGGCGCACGGCCGCGTCCATGCGCTCCAGTGCCGGGCCCACGGCGCGCTGCAGCTGGCCGCCGGCGCTGGTCAGCTCCACGGCGCGCGTGTGGCGCAGGAACAGCGGCACGCCCACCTCGTCCTCAAGAGCCTGGATCTGGCGGCTCACGGCGGACTGGGTCAGGGCCAGTTCCTCGGCCGCGGCGCGAAAGTTCAGGTGCCGTGCCACGGCCAGAAAGGCGCGCCAATGGCCCACGGCCACGGGGCGGGTGCGCAGATGGGTGATGGGGGGCGGCAGCGTCTTCATGGGCCGCCATGATGCCTCAATTGATGCGCTCATGGAATTGATGACGGGGTTGGTTTTCATTGGACTCTGCCCCGAAGCCAGGCGCACACTGCCTTACACGCAAGGTTCACCAGGAGGCCATCATGACCGCAGCGCATGTTCTGAATTCGCAACAATCGGGGGGCGGTGCCGACGCCGCCGCCCAGGATTTGTGCCGGCTTGCCAGTGGCGCTGCGTGCAGCCTGCGTCCCACGGCCGCCATGCAACTGCGCGTGGTCTGCGGCCGGGCCTGGGTGACGCTGGGGGGCGGCATGCATGGCTGGCGCGAGGAGGGCGGCGACCTCACGCTGCAGCCCGGCCAGAGCCTGCGCGTGGCGGCCGGCCAGCACGCCGTGGTTGAGCCCCTGGGCCGCGAGCCGCTCAGGTACCAGTGGCGGCGCACGGGATAATGGCGCGTTCGCCCGGCAGCTTGCGCCGGGCATGCTTGACACGCCATACCTACGAATCTCATGACAGCACTGGACATCATCATCATGGCCGCGGGCAAGGGCACGCGCATGAAAAGCCGCACCCCGAAAGTCTTGCAGCGCCTGGCCGGCCGGCCGCTGCTGCAGCATGTGCTGGACCAGGCGGCCAGCCTGCGGGCGCGCCGCGTGGTGGTGATTACCGGGCATGGTGCTACAGAAGTAGAAGCTAACTGCGCCCAAGGGACGGGTGCTGGCGCTCAGTTTGACCTGCAATGCGTGCGCCAGGAGCCGCAGCTGGGCACGGGCCACGCCGTGCAGCAGGCCGTGCCGCGGCTGGCCGGCGACGGCACGGTGGTGGTGCTCTCGGGCGATGTGCCGCTGACCCAGGCGGCCACGCTGCGCGCCCTGGTCGAGGCCTCAAACGGCGGGCGGCTGGCGCTGCTCACCGTGCAGCTGCCCGACCCCACGGGCTATGGCCGCATCGTGCGCGCCGCGGACGGCACCGTGCAGCGCATCGTCGAACAAAAAGACGCCAGCGAGGCGCAGCGCGCCATTGGCGAGATCTACAGCGGCATCATGGCCGTGCCCGCGCGGCTGCTGGGGCCGTGGCTGGCGCGCCTGACCAACGACAACGCCCAGGGCGAGTACTACCTCACCGACATCGTCGCCATGGCCGTGGCCGACGGCGTGCCGGTGGTCGCGCACCGCATCACCGACGCGCTGCAGGTGGCCGGCGTGAACAGCCCCGTGCAGCTGGCCGAGTTGGAGCGCGCCCACCAGATGCGCCAGGCGGTGGCGCTGATGGAGCAGGGCGTGCGCCTGGCCGACCCGGCGCGCTTCGATGTGCGCGACGACGCCAAGACCGGCGCGCGCGCCGCGCTGGTTTGTGCGCAGGACGTGGAGATAGACGTCGGCTGCATCTTCAGCGGCCGTGTCGAAATTGGTGAAGGCGCGCAGATCGGTGCCTACTGCTGCATTGCCAACGCCAGCATCGCCGCCGGCGCGGTGATCCAGCCCTTCACCCACATCGACGGCGAAAAGCAAGGCGCCAGCGTGGGCCAGGGCGCGCAGGTTGGCCCCTTCGCGCGCCTGCGCCCCGGCGCGCAGCTGGGCCGCGAGGTGCACATAGGCAACTTCGTCGAGGTGAAAAACAGCCAGCTGGCCGACGGCGCCAAGGCCAACCACCTGGCCTACCTGGGCGACGCCACCGTGGGCGAGCGCGTCAACTACGGCGCCGGCTCCATCACCGCCAACTACGACGGCGCCAACAAGCACCGCACCGTGATCGAGGCCGACGTGCACGTGGGCAGCAACTGCGTGCTGGTGGCGCCCGTCACCATAGGCGCCGGCGGCACGGTGGGCGGCGGCTCCACCATCACCAAGGACACGCCGCCGGGGTCTTTGAGCGTGGCGCGCGGCAAGCAAATGAGCATTGCCAACTGGAAGCGCCCGCTCAAGCAGGCCAGGTGATGCCCGGCGACATGCCCGCGCCGGCCAGCCCGGCCGCACTGCAGGCCGAACTGGCCGCCGCGCGCCAGCAGATCGCCGACCTGGCCGCCGCCCAGGAGGCTTTTCTGCGCGCCGTCTCGCACGACCTGCGCGCCCCGCTGCGCCATGTCACCTCCTTCGGCGCGCTGGTGCGCGAGCTGCTGCAGGAGCAGCCGCCGCAGCTGGACGAGGCGCTGCAATTCCTGGCCACCATGGAGTCTTCCGCAAGACGCATGGGCCTGATGATCGACGGCCTGCAGGCCATCAGCCGCGCCGCCCGTGCGCCGCTGCGCCTGCAGGCCGTGGATCTGCGCGCCGCCGTGCAGCAGGCCCGCGTCGCTCTGGGCAGTGCGGCTGACGGCGCGCAGTGGCATATCGATGCCGCCATGCCTGCGCTGCGGGCCGACCCCGAGCTGCTGGCGCAACTGCTGCAGCAACTGCTGGCCAACGCCCTCAAGTTTGCGCGCGGCGCGGCCCCGCCGCGCATCGCCATCCAGGCCCAAGGCGCCGCCGGCGCGCGCGTGCACATCAGCGTGCAGGACAACGGCGTGGGCTTCGACGCCACGCGCGCCCAGCAGCTGTTTGGCGTCTTCCAGCGCCTGCACCGCGAATCCGACTTCGAGGGCGTGGGCGCCGGCCTGGCCCTGTGCCAGGCAATAGCCCAGCGCCACGGCGCCAGCCTTGGCGCCACCGCCGCGCCGGGTGCGGGCTGCAGCATGCGGCTGGACTGGCCCGCGGCCTGAAATCGGTGCCGGAGGCATCGGGTCTAACCTGCCTGTAGCACTTGGCTGTCAAACGCCGGCAGCTAGCATTTTTACTTGACTAGCAACAAGTCTCAGACAGCCCGTCTTGCCCCCTCCCCCTCTGGGGAAGGGCTGGGGTGGGGGCCAGCGCCGCTAGTGCACATGCCGGCAAGATGTCGGCGCTCCAGCCCCCATCCCCACCTTCCCCCAGCGGGGGAAGGAGTCTGAGACAGCTTGCTAATCAAGCATTTTTATATAGGGTGGGCAGGTGTTGCCGGCGCTGGCGCTCAATGCCGTGCCGTGCCAACGTCAAGCCCGAGCTGCCGCAGGCGCTGGCGCAGGACGGCGACCTCCTCGATCAGGTCGGTGGTCAGGGCGGCAAGTTCCGGGTCGGCGTCAAAGCTTGCTTCGAGCCGCGCCAGGCGCCGTGCGCGCACCACGGTGGCGCTGCTGAACTGCCAGCGACCGCCCGCCTGTTCGGCGTGCAGCAGGCCCGCCTGCAGGCGC
This sequence comes from Pseudomonadota bacterium, assembly GCA_018240995.1. Classification (GTDB taxonomy): domain Bacteria; phylum Pseudomonadota; class Gammaproteobacteria; order Burkholderiales; family Burkholderiaceae_C; genus Alicycliphilus. Next base: position 9,060 of record JAFEES010000042.1, read on the forward strand.
TCCACCACCCAGTCGGGCGCCATGCAGCAGGAGTGCGCCAGCTCCTCCAGTGTCAGCTGCGGGGCGTCGTCCAGCAGCTCGGCCATGGCGTTGTCCAGAAAGTTGTGCGTGGCCATGTTCAGGCTCCTTGTGTGCCGCGTGGCTTGAAGTCAGGAAAGGCCCCGGCCAGGGCGCGGTAGGCCTGCTGCTGCGCCGGGGTGCTGGCCGCGGGCAGGGCGACTTGCAGCTCCAGGTACAGGTCGCCGGGCGTGGCGGCGGGTATGCCGCGCTCCTTCAGGCGCAGCTTGCGGCCCGGTTTCCAGCGCGGGGGTACGCTGACCTCCACGGTGTTGCCGGCAGGGGTCTGCACCTCGATGGCGCCGCCCAGTTCGGCCTCCCATGGCGCCAGGGTGAGGCTTTGATAGACGTCGCGGTCTTCGGCGCGCCAGCGCGCGTCGGGCTTGAAGTGCACCTCCAGGAACAGGTCGCCGGCCGGTGCGCCGGAAAGGCCGGGGCCGCCCTGGCCTGTCAGGCGTATCAACTGGCCCGCGCGCACGCCCCTGGGGATGGTGACCTGCAGCTGGCGCTCCTCGTTCACCAGGCGCCCGGTGTCGTCCAGGCGTGCGCCATGCAGGGTCAGCGTGCGCTGGGCGCCGTGGTAGGCGTCGCGCAGATCCAGTTCTATGCCGGCATGGTGGTCGCGCCCGCGCTGCTGCGGCGGCGGCCCGCCATGGGTCTGCGCGCCGCCGCGATGCTGGGCGCGCTGGGCATGGGCGGCTCGGCCGAAGAGCTGCTCGAAGAAGTCGCTGAACTCGGCGCCGTCCATGCCCTCGGTGCCGGGCCCACCGGTGTACTCGAAGCCCGCGTCCCAGTTGGGCGGTGGGCGGAAGTCCTGGCCCGGGCGCTGCGCGGCCTCGCGGCCCAGGGCGTCGTAGGCGGCGCGTTTCTCGGGGTCGGACAACACCGTGTTGGCCTCGTTCACCTCGGCCATGCGCGCGGCGGCATCGGCCTCCTTGCTCACGTCGGGGTGGTATTTGCGCGCCAGCTTGCGATAGGCCTTCTTGATGTCGGCGGCGCCGGCATCACGCGCCACGCCGAGGATCTTGTAGTAGTCCTTGAATTCCATGCGTCCTCCATGCTCGGGCATCAGGCGAGGAGATTGGGGGCGATGCGCCAGGAGGTCAAGAGGGCGGCGGCGCTGCTAAGAAATTTGATAGCTGCCGGCGCTTGTCAGGTGTGGGATATGGGCAGTTTTGTCTCAAACTTTGCGCGCTGGGTGGCAAAGAAGGCCTTGACGTTGCGCACGTTGGCATCCTGCGTGAACAGGCGCTGCGCCAGCGCCAGGTACTGCGGCATGTCGCGCGTTTGCACCACCAGCACGAAGTCCGGCCCCGGCGACACGCGCCAGCATTGCTGCACGGCGCCATCCTGCACGGCGCGGGCCTGGAAGGCGTCCAGGTGCTCGGCACCCTGGCGATCCAGCGATACCTCCACGATGGCCGACAGGCCATGGCCCTGCAGCGCCGCCAGCCGGTCGGGCTGCAGCAGCGCCACCTGGCGCTCGATCAGGCCCGACTCCTGCAGCCGGCGCACGCGGCGCAGGCAGGTGGGCGGCGAGACATGCACGCGCGCGGCCAGGGCCTGGTTGCTCAGCGAAGCGTCGCGCTGGAGCAAATCCAGCAGTTGCCAGTCGATGGCATCAGGAATGAAAACTGATTCCATAAATGATTGTTATACGAAATTTAATTTGTCATTTTATTGTCAATGAAAGTATTGTTCATAAATTGATTCAATAAGATTGAAAATTTTTCTCTCACCCGTCTAGCATCGCGCTCATTGTTCTTTTGGGAGAGGTTTCCTATGTGCGGCATCGTCGGCGCGGTTTCCACGCGCAACATCGTTCCCATCCTGGTGCAGGGTCTGCAGCGGCTGGAGTACCGCGGCTATGACTCCTGCGGCGTGGCCGTGCATGAAGCCAGCCTGGGCGCACACCCCACGGGCGGCCTGCGGCGCGCGCGCAGCACGGCGCGCGTGGCCGAGCTGCTGGAGCAGGTGGCGCATGACGACCTGCAGGGTGCCACCGGCATCGCCCACACGCGCTGGGCCACGCATGGCGCGCCGGCGGTGCACAACGCCCACCCGCATTTCAGCCATGGCTGCGGCGAGGCGCCGGCCGAGACGGCACGCGCCGGCCGCGTGGCCCTGGTGCACAACGGCATCATCGAAAACCACGAGCAGCTGCGCGCCCAGCTGCAGGCGCGCGGCTATGTGTTTTCCAGCCAGACCGACACCGAGGTTATCGCCCACCTGGTGGACAGCCTGTATGACGGCGACCTGTTCCAGGCCGTGCGCGCCGCAAGCACCCAGCTGCATGGCGCGTTTGCCATTGCCGTGATCCACAAGGACGAGCCGCACCGCGTGGTGGGCGCGCGCGCGGGCTCGCCCCTGGTGCTGGGCGTGGGCGAGGGCGAGAACTTCCTGGCCAGCGACGCCATGGCCCTGGCCGGCGTGACCGACCAGATCGTCTACCTGGAAGAGGGCGACCTGGTGGATCTGCAACTGGGGCGCTACTGGATTACCGGGCCGGGTGGCCAGCCGCTGGATCAGGCCAGCCGCCCGGTGCGCACCGTGCACGCCCACAGCGGCGCGGCCGAGCTGGGGCCCTACCGCCACTACATGCAAAAGGAAATCTTCGAGCAGCCGCGCGCCATCGCCGACACGCTGGACGGCGTGCAGGCCATCGTGCCCGAGCTGTTCGACGGCCTGGGCCAGCATGGCCAGCCCGGCACCGCGGCCTGGCGCGTGTTCAAAGAGATCGACTCGGTGCTGATCCTGGCCTGCGGCACCAGCTACTACAGCGGCTGCACGGCCAAGTACTGGCTCGAAGCCATCGCGGGCATACCCACCCAGGTGGAGGTGGCCAGCGAATACCGCTACCGCACCAGCGTGCCCAACCCGCGCACGCTGGTGGTCACCATCAGCCAGTCCGGCGAGACCGCCGACACTCTGGCCGCGCTGCGCCACGCCCAGGGCCTGGGCATGAAGCACACGCTGACCATCTGCAACGTGGCCACCAGCGCCATGGTGCGCGAATGCGCGCTGACCTACGTCACGCGCGCCGGGGTGGAGATCGGCGTGGCCTCGACCAAGGCCTTCACCACGCAGCTGGCGGGCCTGTTCTTGCTGACCCTGGCGCTGGCCCAAAGCCGGGGCCGGTTGACGGAGGAAAAAGAGAGCCAATACCTGGCCGCCATGCGCCACCTGCCCGCCGCCCTGCAGGCCGTGCTGGCGCTGGAGCCGCAGATCATCAGCTGGGCCGAGGATTTCGCGAAGATGGAGAACGCCCTGTTCCTGGGGCGCGGCATCCACTATCCGGTGGCGCTCGAAGGCGCGCTCAAGCTCAAGGAGATCAGCTACATCCACGCCGAGGCCTATCCGGCCGGCGAGCTCAAGCATGGGCCGCTGGCGCTAGTCACCAGCAGCATGCCCGTGGTCACCGTGGCGCCCAACGACGAGCTGCTGGAAAAGCTCAAGAGCAACATGCAGGAAGTGCGTGCGCGCGGCGGTGTGCTCTACGTGCTGGCCGACGCCAAAACCAACATCGAGAGCAGCGAAGGCATGCATGTGATCCGCATGCCCGAGCATTACGGCGCTTTGTCGCCGCTGCTGCACGTCGTGCCGCTGCAGCTGCTGGCCTACCACACCGCCTGCGCCCGCGGCACGGATGTGGACAAGCCGCGCAATTTGGCCAAGAGCGTGACGGTCGAATGACCGGCGCGCTCTTGGGGCGGCGCAGCCGCCG
>JAFEES010000430.1 GCA_018240995.1 Pseudomonadota bacterium
GAGGCCGGCTATGTGGGCGAGGACGTGGAGAACATCGTCCAGAAGCTGCTGCAAAGCTGCAACTACGACGTGGAGCGCGCCCAGCGCGGCATCGTCTACATCGATGAGATCGACAAGATCAGCCGCAAGAGCGACAACCCCAGCATTACGCGCGACGTGTCGGGCGAGGGCGTGCAGCAGGCGCTGCTGAAGCTTATCGAGGGCACCATGGCCAGCGTGCCGCCCCAGGGCGGGCGCAAGCACCCGAACCAGGACTTCCTGCAGATCGACACCACCAACATCCTGTTCATCTGCGGCGGTGCTTTCGCCGGGCTGGAAAAGGTCATCGAAAACCGCACCGAGGCTTCCGGCATAGGCTTTGGCGCTGCGGTGCGCAGCAAGAAGCAACGCTCGCTGACCGAGGTGTACCTGGACATCGAGCCCGAAGACCTGATCAAGTTCGGCCTGATCCCGGAGCTGGTGGGCCGAATGCCCGTGGTCACGGCCCTGGCCGAGCTGGGTGAGGACGCGCTGGTGCAAATCCTGACCGAACCCAAGAACGCCCTGGTCAAGCAATACAGCAAGCTGCTGGCCATGGAGGGCGTGGATCTGGAGATACGCCCCGCCGCGCTCAAGGCCATCGCGCGCAAGGCCATTGCCCGCAAGACCGGAGCGCGCGGCTTGCGCTCCATCATGGAGCAGTCGCTGATCGGCACCATGTTCGACCTGCCGAATGCCGCCAATGTGGAGAAGGTAGTGGTCGACGAGGCCACCATCGAGGAAAACAAGGCGCCTTTGCTGCTCTACCGCGAGGCCGTGAAGACGGCCTGAGGCCGCCCAGGTTTGCCGCGCTGCGCCGCGGCCACCAGCCGGCACCAGCTGCCTGAATGCGCAGCTGCTGGATTGAAAAACGCCGTCCATGGCCCATATGCCATGGATTCATCTGAGGAATGCCCATGTCTGGACATACGCCCCTGCCCGCCACGCCCCTGGATCTACCCCTGCTGCCCCTGCGCGATGTGGTGGTCTTCCCCCACATGGTGATTCCGCTGTTCGTCGGGCGCCCGAAGAGCATCAAGGCCCTGGAGATGGCCATGGACGCCGACCGCAGGATCATGCTCGTGGCCCAGAAGGCGGCTGCCAAGGATGAGCCACAGGTGTCCGACATGTTCGAGGTCGGCTGCATCTCCACCATCCTGCAAATGCTCAAGCTGCCCGATGGCACCGTGAAGGTGCTGGTCGAGGGCCTGCAGCGCGCCCAGGTGGACACGGTGCATGAGGCGGATTCGCATTTCACGGCCACCACCACCCCGGTGCAGGCCGAGGAGGAGGACGACAAGTCCAGTGAAATCGAGGCGCTGCGCCGTGCCGTAATGCAGCAGTTTGACCAGTACGTGAAGCTGAACAAGAAGATTCCGCCGGAGATCCTGACCTCGATCGCCAGCATCGACGATCCCGGCCGCCTGGCCGACACCATTGCCGCCCACCTGCCGCTCAAGCTGGAAAACAAGCAGCGCGTGCTTGACCTGGCCGATGTGAAGCAGCGCCTGGAAAACCTCTTCGAGCAGCTGGAGCGCGAGGTTGACATCCTGAACGTGGATAAGCGCATCCGCGGCCGCGTGAAGCGCCAGATGGAAAAGAGCCAGCGCGACTTCTACCTCAACGAGCAGGTCAAGGCCATCCAAAAGGAGCTTGGCGAGGGCGAGGACGGCGCCGACATCGATGAGATCGAGAAGAAGATCCAGGCCGCGAAGATGCCTGCCGAGGCGCGCAAGAAGGCCGAGGGCGAGCTGAAGAAACTCAAGCTCATGTCGCCCATGTCGGCCGAGGCCACGGTGGTGCGCAACTACATCGACGTGCTCACCGGCCTGCCCTGGAGCAAGAAGACCAAGATCAAGCACGACCTGACCTATGCCGAGGGCGTGCTCAACGAGGATCACTACGGCCTGGATAGGGTCAAGGATCGCATCCTGGAATACCTCGCCGTGCAGCAGCGCGTGGACAAGGTGAAGGCGCCCATTCTGTGCCTGGTGGGCCCGCCAGGTGTCGGTAAAACCTCGCTCGGCCAGTC
>JAFEES010000431.1 GCA_018240995.1 Pseudomonadota bacterium
CTGTTCAGCGGCGCCATGGGCTTGGACATGGGACTGGAACAGGCGGGCCTGCGTACCGTGGTGGCACAAGACATTGACCCGTGGTGCGTACAAACCATACGCCGCAACGGCCACACGGCGGTACAAGGCGATCTACGCCAGTTGCTGGCCGAGGATCCACAGCTACACGGTTTGCTCGATACCTGCGGGATGCGTGGTCGGGAAATTTTTGCCGTCGTCGGCGGCCCGCCCTGCCAGCCTTTTTCAACGGCCGGCAAACGCATGGGCGTACAAGACCACCGCGGCCAGCTGTACGAAGATTTCGTACAGGTCGTGCGCCAGCTCAAGCCCCGGTTTTTCGTCATGGAGAACGTCAAGGGCTTGGCATCCATGCGCCAGCAACCCGACGACAAGGCATCACCGGCCGTCCTCGACCATATTCTTCAATTGTTTGCCGAGCTGGGCTACCGCACCGTACATGGCGTGCTCGACGCCGTGCACTACGGGACGCCGCAGTTCCGCGAGCGCCTGGTCATCATCGGCAGTCGTGATGGCGAAGATATTTTCCTACCCATACCCTCGCATTTCCCTCAGCACCAAAATCCGGATTTGCGTTGGCACACCCTGGGCGAAGCCCTGCAGGGACTGGATGACCCAGGCCCCTGCGCCAAGTTCTCCACCACCATCGGGCAATATCTGACCTTGGTGCCCGAGGGCGGAAACTGGAAAACTCTGCCAGAAGAAATTCGCCCCAAAGCCATGGGCGGCGCCTACGCATCGGGAGGCGGCAAGGTAGGGTTCTACAGGCGACTTTCGCGCAGCGAGCCTGCGCCTACCCTGGTCACGAGCCCGGTGCAAAAGGCCACCTTGCTGGGCCACCCTACGGCGCTGCGTCCCCTATCGGTACGCGAGTACGCACGCATACAGGGCTTTCCGGATGACTGGCACTTTGAGGGTGCCCTTAGTGATTGCTATCGCCAGATTGGCAACGCCGTTCCGGTTCCCCTCGGCCGGGCGATAGGGCAAGCCTTGGTGGCCACCGCCACGCAAACCGCCACCGTGCGCGTCAAGCGCATGCGCGGCACATCAGTTCACAAGCGCGTGACCGGGGCATGGCAGTCCCAGGAGAATGAAGAGTGATTCCCGAGGCGGTTCTGAACGAGAAAATTGGCGCATTGCTGCTCACCCTGTACAGCAAGCGCCTGTCTGCTTTGGATGCATTGACGCTCAGCGATCTGCTGAAAAAAAATCCCTATCTTTATCGTGCTCTGGGTGTTTCGCGTCCGGTGGAGTTCATCGAGCAATCGCTACTGGCGCGCATCTCAAGCTCCGACGAGACCATATTCGGCAACGACTTTTTCGAACCACTCGCATTCTTTTCGGCGCAGCAGGCCCATGCTGGCGGTGCCAATGTGAGCGTAGGTGCCGGGGCTGGCCAAGACTTCGCCATTGAGACTGCGCGCGAATATCTGGCGATTGCGGTCAAATCGGGCACCAACATCTTCAACTCCCAAAGCGAAAAAGGGCAATCCGCTGAGTTTCTGCAACTGCAGGCCCGCTTGAAAAAGCTCGGCAAGATGTTCCGTCCCATCATTGGCTATGGCTACGGACGCAAGGCAGCGCCCAAAATAGCGAATCCGGTTGAACGACTGGCCGGCCAAAGATTCTGGGAACTACTGACTGGAGAGCCTGATTTCTATCTACGCATCTCACGCAGCATGGAAACCTGGGCAAGCGAGCATTCAGCCATATTCAAGCAAGCCCTTGCCACCAAACAAGACGCGTTGTTACGCGCATTCATGATCGATTTTGTTGCCCCCTCCGGGCACATCAACTGGGATGCTGTTGTGGCCTTCAATAGCTGCGCTACGGCCCCACGGCGTACTCGTACCAAAGTTTCTGTTACTTCCAAAGGAGCTTCCTCATGACCATCAAGATTGGCATCAACGGCTTCGGCCGCATCGGCCGCAACGTGCTGCGCTCGGCGCTGCAGAACTTCTCCGACATCGAAGTCGTTGCCATCAACGACCTGCTGGAGCCCGACTACCTGGCCTACATGCTCAAGTA
>JAFEES010000432.1 GCA_018240995.1 Pseudomonadota bacterium
GGGCCGACGGCACCTGGGGCGTGAGTACCGCCAGCGGGGTGCGCAGTTGGTGCGAGGCGTCGCGCACGAAGCGCTGCTGGTGCGCCAGCAGGCGTGACAGGCGCAGCATCACGCCATTGGTGCCTTCGATGAGCGGCTGCAGCTCGCGCGGGGCGGTGGGTGCGGCGATCGGCGTCAGGTCGCCCTCGCTGCGGCCTTGCAGCTCGCCGCTCAGGCGCCGCACCGGCAGCGTGGCGCGCTGCACCACCAGCACCACTATGGCGGCGATCATGGCCAGCAGCAGGGCCTGGCGCGCCAGCGTGTCCCACAGGATCTGCAGCGCCGCGGCGTGGCGCAGCTCCAGCGTCTCGGCCACCTGGATCACGGCCATGGTGCGCCCCTGGGGGCCGGCCACGGGCTGCAAGAGCGCCGCCACGCGCACCGGCCGGTCGCGAAAGCGGGCGTTGTAGAAGTCCACCAGCGCCGCGTAGGGCGGGCGCTGGGCAATGCTGCCCTGCCAGAAGGGCAGCTCGGCAAAGCCCGAGACCAGCCTGCCCTTCAAGGTGGACACGCGGTAGAACATGCGGCTTTGGTTGTCGGCCTCGAAGGCCTCCAGCGCCGAGTAGGGCACGGTGGCGCGCAGCTCGGCCGCTTCGTCGTAGCCATGCACATCGAGTTGCTCGCTGATGCTCTTGGCCGAGGCCAGCAGCGTGCGGTCGTAGGCCGTGTTCAGCGCCGCCAGCGCCTGGTGGTAGAGGCTGTAGGTATTCACGCCGACGAGCAGCAGCGTGGGCAGCAAGATGCCCAGCAGCAGTTGGCGGCGCAGCGATTTCTGGCGTGTCACGTTTCAGCCTTGAGCAGATAGCCCAGGCCGCGCAGCGTCATCAGCGCCGCCCCGGTGCCGGCCAGCTTCTTGCGCAGGCGGTAGACCACGACCTCGATGGCCTCGTATTGCACCTCGCTTTGGCCGGGGAAGACCAGCTCGTACAGCCGTTCCTTGGTTACCGCGCGCCCCGGTTGCGCCAGCAGGGCGCGCAGCAGCGCCTGCTCGCGCGGCGTGAGATCCATGGGGGCTTCCTGCAGGTAGATCACGCTACTATCTTTGTCATAGTGCAGCGCGCCCACCGCCGGGCCTTCGGCGGGCATTGGGGTCTGGGCGCCGTCGGCGCTGCGGCGCACCAGGGCGCGCAGGCGCGCCTCCAGCTCGTCCAGGTCGAAGGGCTTGGGCAGGTAGTCGTCGGCGCCGGCGTTCAGGCCCAGCACGCGGTCGCCCACGGTGCCGCGCGCGGTCAGCAGCAGCACGGGCGTGCGCAGGCCGGCGGCGCGCGCCTGCTCCAGCACCTGCAGGCCATCCAGGCCGGGCAGGGTCAGGTCCAGCACCACGGCGTCGGGCGGGCGCGCGCGCCATTCGGCCAGCGCGGCGCGGCCGTCGGCCAGGGCCGTCACGGCCATGCCGCGGCGCGTGAGCGAGCGCTGCAGGGTGGCCTGCATGGTGGCGTCGTCTTCGACCAGGAGCAGTTGCATGGCTGGATTATTCATCCGTGTTCATCCATGCGATTGATGCTTGCTATTCCCCCGTCATTCCGGCGAAGGCCGCAATCCTGGGTTCCACCGTGGGCCAGGTGCACTGGATCCCGGCCTTCGCCGGGATGGCGGGAACGTTTGTCGCCTGGATGACAGCAATTCTTTGCCGTCCGGCCAAAGTGATGTGGATACGCGTAAACCCTAGTATTTTGGACAGCCGTTTGACAGCTTGCCTGCGCATGATCGCGGCGTTGATTGTTCCAACCACAGAAGCGAGGAGACCGGTATGCGTCGTGACACCTTTTTGAAATCCCTGGCCGCCCTGGCCGCCGCGGGCAGCCTGCCGCTGTCGGCGCGCGCCGCCGTGGCGATGAAGATCATGCTGCCGGCCAACCCCGGCGGCGGCTGGGACACCACCGGCCGCGCCGTGGGCAAGGCGCTGCAGGATGCGGGCGTGGCCTCCAGCGTGACCTATGAGAACAAGGGCGGCGCGGCCGGCGCCATTGGCCTGGCGCAGTTCATCAATGGCTCCAA
>JAFEES010000433.1 GCA_018240995.1 Pseudomonadota bacterium
GTGATATCGGTATATGTCATGGCTTCATTCCAGGCAGTGCATGCAGGGTTTTCCGGCCGTTGTCGCTATGGTGCACGCAGTCAGGGGGGGCTGGCATTCCCGGCCCTCAATATTCGATATGCGATAGTACTTATAAGACCTGGGTTAACCCGAGTGGTCTGATAGGGGCGCAAGGGGGCGTCGCCGCAACCCGGGCGGCCACGCGTTGGCTGGGGGGCAGGCCGCGGCGCCTACGCGGCCGGCAGCAGGCAGATGGTGAGCAGCAGCGAGCAGTCCTGCACGGCATGCAGCGCGTGGGGCTCACCCGCGGCCACATACATCAGGTCGCCGGGCCGCATGCGCTGGGTTTGGCCATGCACCGTGAGATCCAGCGTGCCTTCGATGCACTGCAGGGTGATTTCGCCCTGCACCCGGTGTTCGCGCATGGTGTGGCCGCTGGGCAGCACCAGGCGCACCACCTCCAGCTGCGCCGCCTTGAAGATGGCGCTGGAGACGGCGGCGGTGAGTTTGTCGCCCAGCGGCTGCAGTCGCGTGAGCTGGCCGGATGCGGCGTGGGGCAGGGCCATGATGGGGTCTCCAGTGTTGTGTCAAACCGTGCGGCTGCGCGCCAGCGGCGGGTTCTTGGCGAAGTAGCGCACGATGCCTCGCATCAGCGCGTCGGCCAGTTGCTCCTGGTAGGCGGCGGTGCGCAGCTTGGCCTCTTCCTCGGGGTTGCTGATGAAGGCGGTCTCCACCAGCACGCTGGGAATATCCGGCGCTTTCAGCACCGCAAAGCCGGCCTGCTCGACGCGCGGCTTGTGCAGCCGCGCCATGCCGCCAATCTCGCCGAGCAGCACATGGCCGAGTTTCAGGCTGTCGTTGATCTGCGCCGTGGTGCTCATGTCCAGCAGGGCGCGCTGCACATGCCGGTCTTGCGTGCCCACGTTCACGCCGCCTATCAGGTCGGCCTCGTTTTCCTTGTTCGCCAGCCAGCGCGCGGCCGAGCTGGATGCGCCGCCCTGGCTTAAAGCGAACACGCTGGCGCCGCGCGCATCGGGGTTGGTGAAGGCGTCGGCGTGGATGGAGACGAACAGGTCGGCCTGTACGCGCCGGGCCTTCTCCACGCGTGTGCCCAGGGGCACGAAGAAGTCGCCGTCGCGCGTGAGAAAGGCGCGCATGGGGTTGCCGCCCACCTGGGTGGCGTTGATGCGCTCGCGCAGCTGGTGGGCGACCTTCAGCACCACGTCTTTTTCGCGCGTGCCGCCCGGGCCTATGGCGCCCGGGTCTTCGCCGCCATGGCCGGGGTCGAGGGCGATGATGATCAGCCGGTCGGTGAGCCGTGCCGGGGCTGCCGGCGCGCGGGCCTTGGCGGGCGCGGCCGGGGCGGGGGCAGGGGCTTCGGGCCTTTGGCTTTGCTGGGCCATCAGCTCGCCCAGCGGATCGGGGGCGGCCGGCGCGGGTGTGGCGGCCTGCGGGCGCGCGGCGGCGTCGCGCAGGCGCTCGGCGATCAGGGTCTCCAGCGGGTCGGGCGCCTCGGCCGGGTAGAGGTCGAACACCAGCCGGTGCTTGTACGCGGCCACCGGCTGCAGGGTGAACACCTGGGGCCGCGCGGCCTGCTTCAGATCCACCACCAGGCGCACCACGCCGGGTGCGTACTGGCCCACGCGTATGCCGGCGATGTTGGGATCGTCGGGCTGCACCTTGGCCACCAGCTCGCGCAGCGAGGGGTCGAGGTCTATGCCCTCGATGTCCACCGCCAGGCGCGGCGGCGTGGGCACGAACACCTGTTTGGTGACCAGCTGGCGGTCGGACTCTATGGTGACGCGCGAATAGTCGGGCGCGGGCCAGACGCGCACGGCGATGATGCTGGCGCCGCGCGCGATCTGCTGCGCGCCCAGCAGCAGCACCAGGCTGCCGGCCTGCAGCAGGCGGCGGCGGCTGTGGTGCGGGTGGGTGGGGCGCTGGTCGCTCATGGGGTCTTCAGTCCTTGCAATACGGCGCTGCCTTGCGGCGTGTGGGCCAGCAGCGTGACATGCCGAGCGTGATCATCC
>JAFEES010000434.1 GCA_018240995.1 Pseudomonadota bacterium
GAAAAGGGCGTGCGCGAGGCGCTGGCCGAGGGCGTGATCGCCGGCTATCCCGTGCAGGACGTGCGCGTCATCGTCTACGACGGCAAGTACCACACCGTGGACAGCAAGGAGGTGGCCTTCGTCACCGCCGGCAAGAAGGCCTTCCAGACCGCAATACGCGAGGCCGGGCCGGTGGTGCTGGAGCCGATTGCACGCCTGCAGGTCAGCGCGCCGGGCAGTGCCATGGGCGCCATCACGGGCGACCTGGCCTCGCACCGCGGCATGGTCAGCGGTACCGACAGCGACAAGCTGGGCCAGCTGACCATACACGGCCAGGTGCCGATGGCCGAGCTGGCCGACTACCAAAGCCGCCTGAACGCCATGACCGCCGGCCAGGGCAGCTTCACGCTGGCCCTGTCGCACTACGAGGCGGTGCCGCCCGCGGTGCAGCAGCAGTTGGTTGGGCAATACAAGGTGCTGGACGAATAAACTACGAGGTTTTGCCCAACACCTCTCACCACCTATGTCTTCCCACGGTTTTCACGTCCACGGCCCGCATGACCATGCCGTAGAGCACGCAGTCGAACACGGCACGCACGAAGACACGCACGACGGCAACAGCCGCCTGACCAACCAGATCGCCATGTGCACGGCGGTCATCGCCACGGTCGGCGCCCTGTTTTCCTACATGGGTGGCGCCACGCAGGCCAATGCCGGGCTGCTGAAGAACGACGCCGCCATCAAGAAGACCGAGGCCGCCAACCAGTGGAATTTCTACCAGGCCAAGAGCACCAAGCAGTCGCTGGCCGAGCTGGCGCGCGACCTGGCCGCCGAAGAAAAACGCCCCGCGCTGCAAACCAAGGTGGAGCGCTACGACAAGGAAAAGGCCGAGATCAAGCTGGCGGCCGAGGCCCTGGAGGCCCGCGCCAGGGAGCTGGACAAGCAAAGCGAGGAGCAGCTGCACCTGCACCACCGCTGGGCCCAGGCCACCACGGCGTTGCAGGTCTCCATTGCCCTGGCGGCCATCGCCCTGCTGACGCGTCGCAAGTGGCTGCAATGGGGCATGTTCGGCGTGGCGGGCGTGGGCGTGGCCGTGGGCGGCCTGGCGTTTGCGCATATCTGAGCCTGAGACAGCGCATCCGGCCATGGAAATCGCCCTCATCTACGCACGCGCCGCGAATGGCGTCATCGGCAAGGACGGCAGCATGCCCTGGCACCTGCCCGAGGATCTGGCGCATTTCAAGGCGCTGACCCAGGGCTGCCCGGTGATCATGGGGCGCAAGACCTGGGACTCGTTGCCGGCGCGCTTTCGCCCGCTGCCGGGGCGCGCCAACATCGTCATCACGCGCCAGGATTCTTGGCATGAAAACGGGGTGCAACGCGTATCCAGCCTGCGTGAAGCGCTCTCATTGGCAGAGCAAACCAGCAGCGTCACGGCCTGGATCATGGGCGGCGCGCAGATCTACGCCCAGGCCCTGCCGCTGGCCACGCGTATCGAGCTGACCGAGATCGCCCAGGACTTCGATGGCGACGCCCATGCCCCCACGCCCGGCCCCGAATGGGTGGAGACCGCGCGCAGCAGCCATGTGGCGGCCAGCGGCCTGCGTTACGACTTCGTCACCCTGCGCCGGCAGGCTTGAACACAGGAGAAGCGGATGCGCAGCTTCGACACCCCGGACGGCCAGCGCTGGCAGGCGGCGCTGCTGGAGGCCTCCTACGGCCAGGTGCTGCTGATCTTCAGCGCCGACCAGGGCGGCGCGTTGCGCCAGCACGCCATGCCGGCCGAGCACCTGGCCCAGGCCACCGAGCAGCTGGCCGCGCTGGACGATGCGGCGCTGGCGGCCCTGCTGGCCCAGGCCGCGCCCTGGCAACCGGGGATCTAAGGCAATACGGTTCCAGCTAAAGACTTCTTGACTAGCAACAAGTCTCAGACTGCCCGCCTTGCCCCCCCTCCCCCTCTGGGGGAGGGCTGGGGTGGGGGCCAGCGCCGCTAGTGCAGTGTTCGACGCTATCTGGAACATAAAACCGCGCCTTTTCGGCCTGGG
>JAFEES010000435.1 GCA_018240995.1 Pseudomonadota bacterium
GGCGCCGGGGCCGCGCGCCGTGTGGGGCGGGCCGTGGCCCTGGCCGCCGAGGCCGCCCGGCGCACCCTGGGCAAGACCGCCTACGACGGCCAGCTGGCCGCCGCCCTGCACCTGCTGGACGAACGCCTGGTGGAAATGGCCACCGGCGAGGGCAAGTCGCTGGCCACCGCCATTGCCGCCGCCGCCGCCGCGCTGTCGGGCATGCCGGTGCATGTCATCACCGCCAACGACTACCTGGTGCAGCGCGACGCCGAGCTGTTTCGCCCACTGTTTGCGCGCCTGGGCCTGCGGGTGGCCGCCGTGGCCGCCCGGCACAAGAGCGAGGAACGCCACGGCGCCTACGCCAGCCATGTGGTCTACGTCACCGCCAAGGAGCTGGTGTTCGACTACCTGCGCGACCGCAGCATGCGCCGGGCCGGCACCCACGCCCTGCGCCAGCGCGTGGCGGCCCTGGGCGCCAACGCCACCAACGCTGCCACCGGCCCGCTGCTGCGCGGCCTGTGCATGGCCCTCATCGACGAGGCCGACAGCGTGCTCATCGACGAGGCGCTGATGCCCCTGATCCTCTCGCGCGAAAGCAATGACGCCAGCGAGCGCGCCTACCGCTGGCAGGTCTGGGCGCTATCGGGCAAGCTCACCGAGGGCGTGGACTTCACCTGCCACGCCAAGGCGCGCCAGGCCCTGCTGACCGACGCCGGGCGCGAACGCATCGCCGCCCTGACGCAGTCGCTGGCCCCGCTGTGGCGCAGCACGCGCCACCGCGAGCACGCCATCTGCACCGCGCTGGCCGCGCGCCACCTGTACGCGCGCGACCGCGACTACATCGTGCAATACACCACGGACGAGCACGGCCGTCCGGCCGGCCGCATCGTCATCGTGGACGCCGTCAGCGGCCGCCTGTCCGAGGGCCGGCGCTGGTCGCAGGGCCTGCACGCCATGGTGGCCCTGAAGGAAGGCTGCAAGCCCGAACCCGAGCTGGAGACCATTGCCCAGATCACCTATCAGCGCTTCTTTCGCCGCTACCACCGCCTGGGCGGCCTGAGCGGCACGCTGAGCGAATCGCGCGCCGAGCTGCGCACCCTGTACGGCCTGGCCATCGTGGCCGTGGCGCCGCGCCTGCCGCTGGCGCGCCAGATCGGCGCCACGCGCGCCTTCGCCAGCGCCGGCGAGCGCTGGCGCGCCGTGGCCCGGCGCTGCGCCGAGCTGACGGCCCAGGGTCGCCCGGTGCTGGTCGGCACCGACTCGGTGGCCGAGTCGCAAGAGCTTTCGGCCGTGCTGACCGCCGCCGGCCTGGCGCACACCGTGCTCAACGCCCATTACGACGCGGACGAGGCCGCCATCGTCGCCCGCGCCGGCGAGGGCGGGCGCATCACCGTCGCCACCAACATGGCCGGCCGCGGCACCGACATCGAGGTGGGCGCCGCCGCCCACGCCGCCGGCGGCCTGCATGTGCTGTGCTGCCAGCTCAACCCCTCGCGCCGCATAGACCGCCAGCTACTGGGCCGCGCCGCGCGCCAGGGCCAGAGCGGCAGCGCCGAGACCTGGATCGCCCTGGACAGCCAGCGCCTGGCCGCCGACGCCTGGGGCCGCCTGGCCGCGCGCCTGATGGCCCTGGCCGCCGGCAGCGCCGACGCCGCCCCACGCTGGCGCTCGCCCTGGCTGCGGCTATGCCTGCGCGCCCTGCAACAGCACGACGAGGGCCGCCAGGCCCACGCCCGCACCACCCACTTCAAACAGGACTGCGCGGCCGAGCGCGGCCTGTCGTTCTCCAAAGGCACGTGAACGCCATGCGACCCTGCCTGAACCCTCTACGCGTAGGTAACAACACAAGTAGCCGCTCTGGGCTTCTCTCCCCTCTCCCCTCGCGGGAGAGGGGGCTTACACCAACGCACGTTGCCTCGCTGCCCCCTCTCCCCAACCCTCTCCCGCGAGGGGAGAGGGAGAAACGGCCGGATACCCCGCCTATACAGCGTTAACTGCTACAAAAAATGGCTGCGTAGGAGCGGCT
>JAFEES010000436.1 GCA_018240995.1 Pseudomonadota bacterium
CCCCATTGCGCAGCGGCCAGGGGCATGGCGTTGTTGGGGCAGGCATGACCAGCGGCGCACCCCAGTGGGGCACGGCGCCCGCGCAGGAGCCGGCCAGCGGCGAGGAAGGGTTTCAGGCAGGCCAGCAATACCGCAGCCTGTTCACCGAGCACCCCCAGCCGATGTGGGTCTGCGACCAGGCCAGCCTGCGCCTGCTGGCCGTGAACCAAGCCATGGCACAGCACTATGGCTACCGTGAGGATGAGTTGCTGGGCATGGACATGCGCCAGCTGTGGCCCGCGGCGCAGCGCGAGCTGGCCGACAGCGCCATGGGCATGTGCCGCGATCCGCGTGCCGCGCAGACGCTTGCCACGGCGGCCACCACCTGGCGCCATGCACACAGCGGCGGCCGGCCCATGGACATGGAGGTGTTTGTCGGCCTCACCGAGTTCGATGGCCGGCCGGCCTGGCAGATCCTGGCCCACGACATCACCGAGCGCTGCCGCGTCGAGGCGGAACTGGCGCGCCTGAGTCGCGCCCAGCGCATGCGCAACGCCTGCAGCGAGACCCTGCTGCGCGCCGGCACCGAGGCCGATCTGCTGCACGCCGTGTGCGCGGTGGCGGTGCAGATTGGCGGCTACCGCATGGGCTGGGTGGGCCTGGCGCACGACGACGAGCACAAGCGCATAGAGCCCGTGGCCCATGCCGGAGGTGCGGGCGACTACCTGGCGCGGCTGCACCTGAGCTGGTCACCCGGCGAAAAGGGCGGCCAGGGGCCGGCCGGCATTTGCGTGCGCAGTTCGCGCACGGTCGTGATTCGCGACCTGCGCAGCAGCCCCGTGTTCGCAAATGTGGTCGAACACATGGCCAGCCTGGGCTTCCATGCCGCCGTCTACCTGCCGCTGCGCGGCGCCCAGCGCAGCCTCGGCTTGCTGTGCCTGTATGCCCCCGAGGTGCTGGAGCTCGGGGCGCAGGAGACACAGCTGCTCGAGGCCATGGCCGCCGACCTGGCCTTCGGCATGGAAAACCTGCGCGCCCGGGCCGAGCAGCAACGCCTGCAGGCAGCCATGGTGAAGGTGGCCACGGCCGTGTCTGCGGGCACGGGCGAGGACTTCTTCGAGCGCCTGGCGCAGCATATGGCCGAAGCGCTGTCGGCCCAGGTCGCCTGCGTGGTGCGCCTGCAGCCGCCCGTGGACGGACAGCAGCTGCGCGCCGAGACACTCTCGCACATCAGCGACGGGGTGGTGCAGCCCAGGCACGAATATGCCCTGCAGGGCACGCCCAGCGCGCTATTGCTAGAACAGGCCCGGCTGGTGATCGAGGATCGCGTGACGGAGTCATTCCCTCATGATGCCGCCCTGGCCCAGTGCCAGGTGCGCAGCTATGTCGGCCGCCAGCTTGCGGACAACGGCGGCACGCCCATAGGCATGATCCTGGTCATGTTTCGCGAGCCCTTACAGCGTATCCAGCTCATAGACACGGCGTTGCAGATCTTCGCCGCGCGCGCCGCGGCGGAGCTGCAGCGCCAGGCGGACGACATGCGCATACGCCACCAGGCCTCGCTGCTGAACAAGGCCAGCGACGCCATCATCGTGCGCGACCTGGAGCACCGCATCACCTTCTGGAACGAGGGCGCCGAGCGGCTCTATGGCTGGGGCCGCGCGGAAGCTCTGGGGCGCAACGCCGCCAACCTGCTCTACCAGGACCAGCAACCGTTCCATGAGGCCAGCGCCCTGGTGCTGCGCAACGGCGAATGGAACGGCGAGCTGCTGCAATATGCCCGCGACGGCCGCAAGATCGAGGTCGAGGGGCGCTGGACCCTGGTGCGCAACGACCAGGGCGAGACCGAATCCATACTCGCCATCAATTCCAACATCGGCCAGCGCAAGGCCAGCGAGCGCGAAATCCAACGCCTGGCGTTTTTCGATGCCCTCACCGGCCTGCCCAACCGGGCGCAGTTCATGCAGCGCATAAGCCATGCCCTGGCCCTGGCCGAGCGCCAGCGCCAGGGCGGGGCGCTGCT
>JAFEES010000437.1 GCA_018240995.1 Pseudomonadota bacterium
AACAGCAGGGCGTAACCGATTTGACCTGCGGCGCCGGTGACGGCGACGCGAACGGGCTTCTTGCTCATGAATAACTCCAAAAAGGAAGTGACAAAAAAATCCTGGGCATGCGGGGCAAGCCGGCGGCGTCTGTAACCAGCAGCCTTGGCGCCTGCAAACAACCGCCGATTTTACTGTCGATTCAGGGTCGTGGTCAATTTGTCTTATGTCTTATATAAGATATGATTAGCCAGCAAAAGCACCACCCCTCCGCCCAGGCCCAGCCCGCAACCGCCATGTCATCCCTGCTCCCGCCCAGTACCGAAGGCGCCCCCCCTGCAAGCGCCGGCACGGCGCCGGCGGTCACGCCGGCCTTCAGCCCGCTGTACCAGCAGATCAAGGGGCTGATACTGCACAGCCTGCAGCATGGCGAGTGGAAACCCGGCGAGGCCATTCCCAGCGAGATCGAGCTGGCCGCACGCTTTCGCGTCAGCCAGGGCACGGTGCGCAAGGCCATCGACGAGCTGGCGGCCGAGAACCTGGTCACGCGCCGCCAGGGCAAGGGCACGTTCGTGTCCACGCATGCCGAGCGCCAGGTGCAGTACCGCTTCCTGAAGCTGCTGCCCGATGCCGGCGCCGCCAGCGAGGAAGGGCCGGCCCAGCGCACCATCTTGGAATGCCGCCGCCTGCGCGCCAGTGCCGAGGTGGCGCGCAGCCTGGCGCTGCGCGCGGGCGATTCAGTGATCCAGATCAAACGCATCCTGTCTTTTGTGGGCATACCCACCATCCTGGAAGACATTTGGCTGCCCGGCCAGGCCTTCAAGGGGCTCACGGCCGAGCAACTGGCGCACTACCAAGGCCCGACCTACGCCATGTTCGAGCTGGATTTCGGCGTGCGCATGGTGCGCGCCGAGGAAAAAATCCGCGCCGTGCTGCCCGAGCAGACGCAGGCGCAGTGGCTGAACGTGCCGGCCGGCACCCCGCTGCTGAGCGTGGAACGCCTGGCCTATACCTACAACGACGTGCCCATGGAGCTGCGCCGTGGCCTGTACCGCACCGACACGCACCACTACCACAACGAACTGAACTGACCGCAGCCACCCGATCGGATCGAACTGACTCACGCCTGACATTGACGTAATGAGCGCAAATACGCAGTCGCCGCAAAACCTTCGTATTGCATTGCAATAGAATTTTGGGTTGTCCGCTTTGCGCGATTACCACGCAGTTACCACCACGAAAGCACCACCATGACAGAGCTAGCCAAAAAGAAGAGGCCCGAGTTTCGCAACCTCAACCTCTTCAACGATGTCAGAACCTACCGCCTGCCGCTGGCTGGCCTCACCTCCATCCTGCATCGTCTCAGCGGCATGCTGATGTTCATCCTGTTGCCCCTGGTGATCTGGATGTTCGACACCTCGGTGTCGTCCGAGATTTCGTTTGGCCGCTTCAGCGCCGCCTTCAACGCCGGCCTGGGCTTCGTGCCCGGCTGGTGCATCAAGCTGGTGACGCTGGCCCTGATCTGGTCCTACCTGCACCACCTGGCGGCCGGCGTGCGCCACCTGTACCTGGACGTGACGCACAAGACCACCAAGGAGTTCGGCCGCCAGTCGGCCGTCGCCACGCTGGTGTTCAGCATCGGCCTGACGCTGATCCTCGGCGCCAAGCTGTTTGGCCTGTACTGATTCAACAAAAATAGGAGTAACACCATGGCTGTGACCTACGGCTCCAAGCGCACCGTCGTCGGTGCCCACTATGGCTGGCGTGATTTCGTGGTGCAACGCATCACCGCCATCCTGATGGCTGTCTTCACCCTGCTGCTGCTGGCGCAGCTGCTGTTCACCAAGGGCCCCATCGGCTACGACACCTGGGCCGGCATCTTTGCGCCGCAGTGGATGAAGGCGCTCACCTTCTCCGTCATCGTGGCCCTGATCTGGCATGCCTGGGTGGGCGTGTGCAGCGTCTGGTACGACTATGCCAAGCCGGCCGGCCTGCGCCTGGTGATCCAGGCCCTT
>JAFEES010000438.1 GCA_018240995.1 Pseudomonadota bacterium
GGAAGGCAAACACCTGCAGGCCGATGGCATCCTCGATGCGGGCCATCGCATCGGCCGCCTGCGCCGGCGATTCGGCGGCGACGACGAACCACATATTCAGCGCGTGCGTGCGCCGGTAGTTGTGCGCCACCTCGGGAAAGCTGTTGACCACCAGGTTCACGGCCTCAAAACGCTCCTCGGGCACGGCAACGGCGGCGAGCACGAACTGGCCGCCCGCGCGCTCGATCTGGAACAGCGGGCCAAAGCGCGTGAGCACGCCCTGGGCCAAGAGCTGGTGCAGGCGCTCGATGACGCGCTCCTCGCTCCAGCCCAGCTGCTCGGCAACGGCGGCAAAGGGGCGATCGACAAGGGGAAAACCGCCGTGCAGGTGGTCGATGAGGCGGGCGTCTTCAGGACTGAGCATGCGGTGCCTGGTGGTTGGGGTGGTGTGCCGTGTGGTGGTGGGCGGCATGTGCGGCAAAGCGCCTGGCTCCGGTCTGCTTGAAGCGGCGCAGCGAAAACAGCATGGCGTGGGGCCGGTGCGCCAGGCCTGCCCGCGCCACGGCCTGGGCGACGGTGGCGCGCACGCTGTCGCGGTCGCGCCCATGCACCATGCAGTACAGGTTGTAGGGCCAGCCGCCGGTGCGCGCGCGTTGGTAGGCCAGGGTCACGCCTGGGGTCTGCGCCAGTGCCTCGCCGCAGGCGTCCACCTCGCTCTCGGGCACGTCGAACACCGTCATGGCGTTGGCCGTGTAGCCCAGCTCGTGGTGGCGCACCACCACGCCGAAGCGGCTCAGCGTCTTGTGCTGCAGCCATAGTTGCAGCTGCGCCAGCACCTCGTCCACGCCTGTGTGCAGCTGCGCGGCCCACAGGTCATAGGGCTTGTCCACCAGCGCCAGCCCTTGCTCGGCCAGTGCCGCCAGAGGCTTGTCGTGCTCCTGCAGCGGGGCCTGCGTCCAGTGGGTGGTGCCGCTGGCGCGCGACTGGCTGGCGCGTAGGTCAAACCCGGTGTCTATGCGGTAGGGCCGCAGCATGGGCAGGCGCAGCACGGGCAGGCCGGTTTCGGCCTCTATGCTGCGCAGCAGCTGCTCTACCTGGGCCTCGTCGCGGCCGGTGGCGACGAACCACAGGTTGGTGGCATGTTCGCGCTCGTAGTTGTGGTTTACGCCCGGGTGGCTGGAGACGATGGCGGCCACGGCCTCCAGCCTTTGCGGCGGCACGGCCATGGCGGCCAGCAGCGAGGCACCCCCCGCGCCCGGCGCAAACACTGCGCCAATGCGGCTCAGGCTGCCTTGGCGCTGCAGACGGGCGTAATGCTGCAGCACCGTGGCGCCATCCAGCCCCAGGCCCTGGCCGATGATGGCGAAGGGCTGGCGCTGCAGCGGAAAGTCGCGCTGCCAGGGGTTGAGCAGCGCCAGATCCAGGTCAGTGTGGTGCATGGCTCAGAACCCCATGCGCTGTGCGCGGGCGGTGAAGAAGATGCCGCTGGGCGCATCCATGGCCAGGCTGGCCTGCAGTTCGCGGGTATGGGTGTCGTAGACCTGCACGCGGTTGTCGTCGCGGCAGCTGATCCACACCGACTCGCCGCGCGGCGTGAACTCCATGTGCAGCACGGCCTTGCCGGGCTCCAGGGTCTGCACCACGCGCTGGCTGGGCGTGTCTATGACCTGCACGCGGTTGTAGTCGGGCACCGAGAAGTTGACCCACACCTGGCGTCCGTCGGGCCGCGCCATGACGAACACCGGCTGGCCGGCGACGGGGATGCGCCCCACCTCCTGCCATGTGCTGGTATCGACGACGAGCACCTCGTGCCGCCCGATGGCGGGCAGGAAGGCCCGGCCACCGGCCATGGCCCAGCCGCGCAGGTGCGGCATCTTGTACACCGGCAGCGGCTTTTCGCCGCGCCCGTAGCCGCCAAGAATGCGGCGCGCCCGCGGCTGCTCGTCCCACAGGTCGACCATGGCCAGGCCATCCTCGCCAAACAGGCCGGCGATGTAGTGGCGGCCATTGGG
>JAFEES010000439.1 GCA_018240995.1 Pseudomonadota bacterium
GGCGGCCCAGGCTGGTGCGCCGCCCTCCTCCCGGGCGTCAGGCGCATGGCTGCGCAGCAGGGCCTGCAGGGCGGCGCGCCCGCCCCACAGGCGCTCGGTGCTGCCCACCTCCAGCAGCAGGGCCTCGTCCAGCAGGGCCACACGCGGCGTGAAGCGCAGCGCCCACCAGCCGCGGGCCTCGGGCGGCACGCCGGGAGCCGGCTCAATAGTGGGCAAGTGCCAGGCCAGCCATAGCATTTGCTACCTCTTGCGGTGTGCCAGCGGCCATGCTCCGGGCGGCGGCCTGCGCCTGCTGGCGCCGCTCGGCCTGGGCCTGGAGCACGGCGGCCAGCAGCGGGCCGCGCGCGGGCAGCGCCACGGGGTGCAGCGCGGGTGGGCCGCGGCGCTTGAGCACATGAACCAGCAATTCATCGCCCTGCGGCTGCAGCCACAGGCGCAGGGGCGCGGGCGATGCCTGCTGGCGCGCGCCCTCGGGCCGCAGCACCCACAAAAGCTGCTGGTTGTGAGCGGCCGCCAGCTGCAGCCGGCGCAGCATGGGCGCCGCCACCTGCGGCAGCCAGGCCAGCACGGCGCGCACGTCGCGGCAGCGCAGCGCCTGCTCGCAGGCCCAGGCGGCGGCCATGTCGGCGCCCGAACCTGCAGGGTGTATGCGGCACAGCCGCGGCACGGGCACGCCGGCGGCCCGCAGCGCGGGCATGAAGGGCTCCAGCGGCGGCGCCACCAGCACGGCATGGCCGGGTGCGTCAGAGAGCAAGCGCGCCAGGGCCGGCAACAGCAGTGCCCATTCGCTGCGTACATGGGGCGGCAACAACAGCTCGCTCATGGCGCCCAGTGGCCAGCCGCCGCCGGGCAGTTGCACGTCCAGCGGCGCATGGCCCGTCGCCAGCACCCGCTGCTGCGCCTGCGCCAAGGCGTCGCCACGCCAGACGCCGGGCAAATCGTCTACAGAAAAGGAAAGAGCTGCGCCCATGGCCACCTCGCATGAATACTGTTTAAATATACAGTATTCATGCGAGGTACGCCCAAATCACCCCTGCGTGGCCGACTCTTGCACCAGCCTGGCCGTGCAGGCAGCACGCCACTGCACGACGGCGATGTCGCCGGCATCCTCGCTGGCCGGCAGCTGCGGCCAATGGCTGTGAGTGGTGTCGATGATGCGCTGCAGTTGCCACAACGCCTCTTGCCCCAGCAGGGACAGCTCCGCCAGGCCTTGGGCGTCACCCTGCAGGTGCGGCAGCATCTCGGCCAGCTGCCGCGGGTGTGAACCTGACTCGAACAGCGATTTTTGCAGCACCGCCAGCCTTTGCTCCACCACCGCGCAGGCCGGCTCGGGTGCAGGTTGCGCGGCCGCGGGCTGCAGGATGACCCGGCAGCGCTCCCAATCCTCGAAGGCGCCGGTGAGCTGGGCAATGCAGCGCTGCACGTCGCCTTGCGTGGCCTGCACGTCGCCCTGCACGGCCCGTATCTGCAACAGGGGCAGCAGGCAGGCCACGAGATCGGCAGGAAACTTGCGGTGGTTCAGCTTCAGGGTCAGCGACAGGCGCTGGGCTGCGCCCTGGTTGGCGTATTTTTCAAAGAAGGCGGCCACCACCTCGGCGGTCAGCAAAATCTGCCCCAGGCGCGAGATCTGCCCGCCCTGCAGGCGGCGCGGGTAGCCGCTGCCGTCCATGCATTCGTGGTGTTCCAGCACCGCCTGTTCCACCGAGCGCGGATAGATGTTTTGCTCCTTGACGATGAGCATGGCCGTGACCGGATGCGCCAGCAGTTGCTTGCGCCCTGCCCCGGCGATCTTGTTGGCCGGGTCATGCCAGGCCGGATCCATGTGCAGCACGCCCAGGTCGTGCAGCAGCGCGGCCGCGGCCAGGGGCGTGCATTCGCGCTCGCTCAGGCCGCTCTTGATGCCCAGGTACACGGCCACCAGCATCATGCGCACGCTGTGCGCAAACAGCAGGGGGTGCTGTTCGCGCATCACCGTGAGCTT
>JAFEES010000043.1 GCA_018240995.1 Pseudomonadota bacterium
GCGCTGGGCGTAGCCGCCCAGGCTGTCGTCGGCGGGGGGCGGGAGATCGGAAACTGATATATCGGTCATGCTTCGAAAAAAAGAGCTGCTTCCGCTTTACGACCGGACGCTAGCGGCAAAAAATTTGTCAACACTCACGTTAGCGCTATGCGCATCAATGGCGTGATCAGGGTGCTTGGTACCCCATGCTTGAGGCCAAGCGACACAGGCCCGAGACAAACACCCCTAGGCTATGAGAATGGTTGCGCTGCGGATCCAGGTGCTGGGCCATGACGCGCGCGCCACTGATTTTCTGAAATGCAGGAACCAGGCGCCTGACTTCCACCGATGGTTTTTGCCAGGCATCCGGATCTGCAAAACGCTTACGCTGGGCCGGAGTGTCGGCCTTGGGTTGACCGAAAGCCGCAGCCACTGCGGCCAAGTCCCCCAAATACCAGCTCTCCAGCTCCTGGCAAACCAGGCGGATCAAGGTGTGCGGCCGCGCGCTGTGCTGGCACAACGCCTGCAACCTAGCCTTCACGCCAACGCAGTCGGCACTGTCGTTGTCGCGCACGATGACAAAGCGATCCTGCGATATGCCCCAGGCTGCTAGCTTGCGCGGGATGCTGCGATCCAGGTCGCTTTTACCCTCGTGCGGTATGCATAAAAAATGCTCGCCCGCCACCCACCCCGGAAACAGACGCGGCAGCCAAGTGTCGAGCAGCACACGCATAGAGGGCTCTTCGAGCAAAAAGACGATGCGCCCCTGCATCAGCACACTTCCTTATTCAGTCCCTCGAACAAACCCTGCTTCCACAAGTAGCCTGGCAAATCGCCCGCATCGAACAGGGCGCGCAGGGTTGTCGATTCATCGGCACATGAGATGCTGGTAAAGCCCTGCTCCTTACGCAAGCAGTAGATTTCATTGAGCGCCAGAGCATTGAGAAAATCCGGCGAATGGGTGGAAATGAAGACCTGCCCACCACGCTGGGCATAGTCACGAAACTCCTCCGCCAGTTCAGGCAGCAATTCCGGGTAGAGCTGGTTTTCTGGCTCTTCGACGGCAAGCAGTGGATATGGCTTGGGGTCGTTGAGCAGCACCAGGTAGGCAAACATCTTGATGGTACCGTCCGAGACATGGCGTGCGATGAACGGATCTTTGAAACTACCGTCTTGAAAGCGCAAAACGAGGCGGCCGTCTTCCGTCGGCTTGGCCTCCACCACCGACACTCCCGGAACACGCCGACGCATCGCTGCCAGCACCCGGTCAAAGCGATCACGATGGTGCTCAAACAAGTAGTTGGCCACCAGCGGCAGGTTGTCACCACGGGTAGAAAGATGTTCGGCAAACCCCTCCTCCTGACTGGGACGAGCCTCAGACACGTGGAAATCGGAGATGTGCCAGTTTTCGATCATCAGCCGGAAAGCGCTGGCAGCCTTGAAGCGCTCAAACTGCCCCAAACCCTTGATCGCCAAAATGTCCGGAGCGTCAAGTTCCTGCTCCTCACGCTTGAGGGCCTCATCCTCCTTGGAGAAATCCTCCTCGTTGGTAATGGCGTAGCCCTTGCCACGGGAAAAATCCAAAAACCGAAATGGTTGACCGTAGGCTCCGCGCTTGTAGCGCAGCACTTCGCGCTCAACCAAGGGCTTGCCATCCTTACCCAGGGCGATCTCAAGCACATAGGTGACCAAGCGCTCCTTGCCCGTTATCTCCAGACGAAACTGCAGCGTGATTTCAATGGGTTCGCCGGCAAAACCCCGGCTAGCGACCTCCCGGTAGCCGCCACGCTTGGCCAGCGCCTTGCCTACGTTCATCGACAAGGCATCTTTGAGAAAAGAGAACACATCGAACAAGGTGGACTTTCCCGTGCCATTAGCACCCACCAGCACGCACAAGCGCGGAATGTTTTCCAGCTTGGTATCACGAAAAAGCCGGTAGTTCTTGATGACAACGGATTCGATTTGCATGCATCACTCCACGATTCACACTGGTTGCGCCATGGTACCGAGCGCCCTCACACATCCACCTCCACCGCATCCCCATGCAGCTCCATCAGCTCGCGGCGCGAGGCGGCCTCGCCCTTGCCCATGAGCTTGGTGATCAGGCCCTCGGTGGCGGCGAAGTCCATGGCGCCCAGCTGCACCTGCAGCAGGCGGCGCGTGTCGGGGTTGAGCGTGGTGTCCCACAGCTGCTCGGCGTTCATCTCGCCCAGGCCCTTGAAGCGGCTGATCTGGCATTTCTCGCGCGCCACGCCGTCTTTGGCGGCCTTGTCGAGGATGGCCTCCAACTCGCCATCGTCCAGCGCGTAGAGCTTGGCGGCGGGTTTCTTGCCGCGCGCCGGGATGTCCACGCGGTAGAGCGGCGGGCGGGCGACGTAGATATGTCCGGCCTCTATCAGCTTGGGGAAGTGGCGGAAGAACAGCGTCAGCAGCAGCACCTGGATGTGCGCGCCGTCCACGTCGGCATCAGACAGGATGCAGACCTTGCCGTAGCGCAGGCCGCTCAAGTCCGGTTCATCGTTCGGCCCATGGGGATCGACGCCTATGGCCACCGAGATGTCGTGCACTTCGGTGTTGGCGAACAGCCGGTCGCGCTCCACCTCCCAGGTGTTGAGCACCTTGCCGCGCAGCGGCAGCACGGCCTGGTTTTCCTTGTCGCGGCCCATTTTGGCGCTGCCGCCGGCGCTGTCGCCCTCGACCAGGAAGACCTCGTTGTAGGCCAGGTCGCGGCTTTCGCAGTCGGTGAGCTTGCCGGGCAGCACGGCCACGCCGCTGCCCTTCTTTTTCTCGACCTTCTGGCCGGCGCGCTGGCGCGTCTGCGCGGCCTTGATGGCGAGTTCCGCCAGCTTCTTGCCGTAGTCCACATGCTGGTTCAGCCACAGTTCCAGCGCCGGGCGCACAAAGCTTGACACCAGGCGCACGGCGTCGCGCGAATTGAGCCGCTCCTTGATCTGGCCCTGGAATTGCGGGTCTAGCACCTTGGCGCTCAGCACATAGCTGGCGCGGGCGAACACGTCCTCGGGCAGCAGCTTCACGCCTTTGGGCAGCAGCGAATGCAGCTCGATGAAGCCCTTCACGGCGTTGAACAGGCCGTCGCGCAGGCCGCTTTCATGCGTGCCGCCGGCGCTGGTGGGGATGAGGTTGACGTAGCTCTCGCGCACCGGCGCGCCCTCTTCGGTGAAGGCCACGCACCAGGCCGCGCCCTCGCCCTCGGCAAAGCTTTCGCTGGCGCTGTCGGCGTAGCCCTCGCCCTCGAACAGCGGGATCACCGGGTCGGCGCTCAAGGTCTGGCCCAGGTAGTCGCGCAGGCCGCCCTTGTATTGCCAGGTCTGGGTGTCGCGCGTCTTTTCGTTGACCAGCTGCACCGACACGCCGGGCATGAGCACGGCCTTGCTGCGCAGCAGGTGCGTCAGCTCCCCCATGGGCAGCTGGGCGGATTCGAAGTATTTGGCGTCGGGCCAGGCGCGCACGGTGGTGCCCTGCTTGCGCTCGCCCGCCACGAGGGGCCGGGCCACCAGGGGCTCGGCCACGTCGCCCGCGGCAAAGGCCAGGCGCGCCACCTGGCCTTCGCGGTGGGTGGCGACCTCCAGCCGCGTGGACAGGGCATTCGTCACCGACACGCCCACGCCGTGCAGGCCGCCCGAGAAGCTGTAGGCCCCGCCCTGGCCCTTGTCGAACTTGCCGCCCGCGTGCAATCGCGTGAACACCAGCTCGACCACGGGCGCGCCCTCCTCGGGGTGCAGGCCGAAGGGGATGCCGCGGCCGTCGTCCTCCACGCTGACCGAGCCGTCGGCATGCAGCGTGACCTTGATCTTCTTGCCAAAGCCGGCCAGCGCCTCGTCGGCGGCGTTGTCCAGCACCTCCTGGATGATGTGCAGCGGGTTGTCGGTGCGCGTGTACATGCCGGGGCGCTGCTTGACGGGCTCCAGGCCCTTGAGCACGCGGATGGCGCTTTCGGAATAGTCGGATGCGGGTTTGCTTGCCATAGGCGGCGGATTGTAGTGCTGGATATAAAGCCAGTCTTTCAATGATTC
Source organism: Pseudomonadota bacterium (assembly GCA_018240995.1). Classification (GTDB taxonomy): domain Bacteria; phylum Pseudomonadota; class Gammaproteobacteria; order Burkholderiales; family Burkholderiaceae_C; genus Alicycliphilus. The sequence continues at coordinate 4,014 of JAFEES010000043.1, forward strand.
AACGGCAGCGGCGGGCAGCGAGTGCGGGTTTTCGCTACATTTGCCCGATGCTTTCGCAAAACAAGAAACTCTCGATGGCCCAGGTGCTGGTCTGCGGCGCCACCATCGTCACCCTGTCCATGGGCATTCGCCACGGCTTTGGCATGTGGCTGGCGCCGATCACGCAGGACATGGGCTGGCCGCGCCAGACCTTTGCCCTGGCCATGGCCATACAGAACCTGGCCTGGGGCGTGTTCGGTATCTTCGGCGGCATGCTGGCCGATCGCCTGGGCGCCTTCAAGGTGCTGATAGGCGGCGCGCTGCTGTACGCGCTGGGCCTGGCGGGCATGGCGCTGTCGCCCACGCCGCTGCTGTTTTCGCTGACCACGGGCGTGCTGATTGGCGCGGCCCAGGCGGGCACCACCTACGCCGTGATCTATGGCGTGCTGGGGCGGCAGGTTGCGGCCGAGCGGCGCTCCTGGGCCATGGGCGTGGCGGCGGCGGCGGGCTCGTTCGGGCAGTTCCTGATGATGCCGGTCGAGGGCCAGCTGATCGCGCAGCTGGGCTGGCAGCAGGCACTGCTGGTGCTCGCCGCCATGGTGCTGCTCATCGTGCCGCTGGCCTTTGGCCTGCGCGAACCAGGCTTTCACGGCAGCGCCCCGATCCAGCGTACGCAGACCGCGCGCCACGCCTTTGCCGAGGCGCTGCGCTACAAGAGCTTTCTGCTGCTCACCGCGGGCTACTTCGTCTGCGGCTTCCAGGTGGTGTTCATAGGCGTGCACATGCCCAGCTACCTGCGCGACCATGGGCTGTCGCCGCAGGTGGCCAGCTATGCGCTGGCACTGATCGGGCTGTTCAACGTCTTTGGCACCTACATCGCGGGCTCGCTGGGCCAGCGCATGCAAAAGCGCTACATCCTGGCCTTCATCTACCTGGCACGCTCGGTGGTCATCAGCATCTTCTTGCTGGCTCCGTTGTCGCCGCTGTCGGTGTATGTGTTCTCGGCCGTGATGGGCACGCTGTGGCTGTCCACGGTGCCGGCCACCAATGCCGCCGTGGCGCAGATCTTTGGCGTGCAGCATCTGTCCATGCTCAGCGGCTTCGTCTTCTTCAGCCACCAGATCGGCAGCTTCTTCGGCGTCTGGCTGGGCGGCTATCTGTACGACCAGACGGGCAGCTACGACATCGTCTGGTACCTGGCCATCGCCCTGGGCGTGGCGGCCTGCCTGATCAACCTGCCGGTGCGCGAGGGCGCGATTGCCCGGCCCCAGCCGCAGGCGGCTTGAGCATGCGCGCCGCATACAAGCGCTGGCTTGCCTACGCCGCCGTGCTAGCGCTGCTGCTGGCAGTGTTTGCGCTGTACCTGCGGCCCGACTTCATGCTGACCCTGGCCGACCAGCTCTGGGCCTGCTTCTGATGCACGACCAGCTGGCACCATCGGACTGGATCAGGCGCTGGTCGCACCTGGTGCCCGCCGGCGGCCAGGTGCTGGACGTGGCCTGCGGCCAGGGGCGGCACATGCGCTGGTTTTCTGAACGCAACCACCAGGTAACCGGCATAGACAAAGCGCCGCAAGCTATTGAATCAGTAGTAAACCTGGGCCGGGCGATCCGCGCCGACATCGAGGCCGCCCCCTGGCCCCTGCCCGGCCGCCGCTTCGACTGCGTGCTGGTCACCAACTACCTGTGGCGCCCACTGCTGCCCACCATCGTGGCCAGCGTGGCGCCGGGCGGCCTGCTGCTGTACGAGACCTTTGCCCAGGGCAACGAGACCGTGGGCCGGCCGGCAAGGGCTGAATTCTTGCTGCGCCCGGGTGAGCTGCTGCAGGCCTGCCAGGGCCTGCGCGTGGTGGCCTACGAGGACGGCTACCTGGACGAGCCGGCGCGCTTCGTGCAGCGCATCGCCGCCGTGCGCGCGCCACTGGGCGCCGCCGGGCCACTACGCCTGCCGCTACGGGGCACGCCGTAGTTAGAATGCTCTTTTACCGTTTTTGTACGCGGACATGACCTCTTCCAGCGCCACCCTCACCGGCAGCATCGTCGCCCTCGTCACCCCCATGCACGACGACGGCAGCGTGGACTACCCCACCCTGCGCAAACTCATCGACTGGCATATTGCCGAAGGCACCGACTGCATAGGTGTCGTGGGCACCACGGGCGAGTCGCCCACGGTGAACGTCGAGGAGCATTGCGAGATCATCCGCGTGTCGGTGGAGCAGTCCGCCGGGCGCGTGCCCATCATGGCCGGCTGCGGCGCCAACTCCACGCTGGAGGCCATAGAGCTGGCGCGCTTTGCCAAAAAGGTGGGCGCCGACAGCCAGCTGCAGGTCGTGCCCTACTACAACAAGCCCACGCAGGAGGGCCAGTACCAGCACTTCAAGGCAATCGCCGAGGCCACGGGCGACCTGCCCATGGTGCTGTACAACGTGCCCGGCCGCACGGTGGGCGACATGCTGCACGAGACCGTGCTGCGCTGCGCGCAGGTGCCGGGCATCGTCGGCATCAAGGAGGCCACGGGCAACATCGAGCGCGCGCAGTGGCTGATCCGCGACGTGCCCAAGGGCTTCGCCGTGTATTCGGGCGACGACCCCACGGCCGTGGCCCTGATGCTGTGCGGCGGCCAGGGCAACATCAGCGTCACCGCCAACGTGGCGCCGCGCCTGATGCATGAGCTGTGCGTGGCCGCCATCGCCGGCGACCGTCGCCGCGCCATGGAGATCCAGTTCCAGCTGCTGCCGGTGCACAAGCACCTGTTCGTCGAGGCCAACCCGATTCCCGTGAAATGGGCCATGGCCCGCATGGGCCTGTGTGGCGGCACCTTGCGCCTGCCCATGACGCCGCTGGCCCAGGGCAACGAGGCCGTGGTCGAAACAGCCCTGCGCGCGGCCGGCCTGCTGGCCTGACGCCACGCCGCCGGGCCCATGCCAGGGCCCGGCACGTTGAGGACTCTGAAGGATTTTTTGCGTGAACGCTACCACCCGCCTGGGCCTGCTCGGCCTTGCCCTGAGCCTGTCCGCCTGCTCCGTGCTGGAGAACGACAAGATCAACTACAAAAGCGCCACCAAGGGTGCGACGCTGGAGGTGCCGCCTGACCTGAGCCAGCTGTCGCGCGAGACGCGCTACACCGTGCCCGGCGGCGCGGTGTCGGCCGCGGCCTTCGAGACCGCCCAGGCGCAGCAGCCGCGCGGCGCGGCCAGTGCCGCACCGCAGGCCGTTGGCGACGTGCGCATAGAGCGCGACGGCAACCAGCGCTGGCTGGTGGTGAAGCGCCCGGTGGATCAGCTGTGGGAGCCGGTGCGCGACTTCTGGCTGGAAAACGGCTTTGTCTTCTCCGTGGAGCAGCCCAAGCTCGGCCTGCTGGAGACCGACTGGGCCGAAAACCGCGCCAAGCTGCCGCAGGACATCATCCGCTCCACCATAGGCAAGGTGTTTGATTCGCTGTATTCCACCGGCGAGCGCGACAAGTTCCGCACCCGCCTGGAGCGCATGGCCGATGGCAGCACCGAGATCTTCATCACCCACCGCGGCATGGAGGAGGTCTACACCAACACCCACAAGGACAGCACCGTGTGGCAGCCGCGCCCGGCCGACCCCGAGCTGGAGACCGAGTTCCTGCGCCGCCTGATGCTGAAGCTGGGCGCCAGCCAGGAGCAGGCCAAGGCCGCCGCGGCCGCGCCCATCGCCGTCACGCCCGGCGCGCGCATGGCCACGGTGAACAACGTGCCCGTGGTGCAGCTCGACGAAGGCTTTGACCGCGCCTGGCGCCGCGTGGGCGTGTCGCTGGATCGCACCGGCTTCACCGTGGAAGACCGCGACCGCAGCCAGGGCGTGTACTTCGTGCGCTACGTGGCGCCGCGCGACAAGAAGGAACAGGGCTTCTTCAGCAAGCTGTTCTCCGGCTCGCCCGACGCCGTGGCCCCGCTCAAGTACCGCATCGTGGTGCGCAGCGAGGGCAACCAGAGCACGGTGTCGGTGCTCAACGCCACGGGCGCGCCCGAGAGCTCGGAGAACGCGCAGCGCATCGTGCGCGTGCTGGCCGACGACCTCAAGTAAGGCAGAAACTCCAAACCAACAAAAAACCCCGGCAAGCCGGGGTTTTTTGTTGGTTTGCCGGGCCGGCAGGCCCGGTGCTGACCGAAGCTTACTTGGCGGCCGAAGCGGCAGCGGCGGCGGCACCAGCGGCGGCGTCGGCAGCGGCCTTGGCGGCGTCGTTGGCAGCGTCCGTCACGGCGGCAGCGGCACCAGATGCGGCATTGGCAGCAGCGTCGGCGGCGGCGGCAACGCCGGAAGCGGCGGTGGCGGCGGCATCGGCGGCTTCGGAGGCAATGGCGGCAGCGGGGGCAGCAGCAGGAGCTTCGGCGGCGGCGGGAGCCGGTGCGGGAGCGGCTTCTTCCTTCTTGCCGCAGGCGACCAGGGCAGCGGCAGCAATCAGGGCGGCCAGAACGACGGAGTTCTTCATTTCAGTTTCCTATGGGAACAAGTGATAGTCATGAAAAGCCGCGACACCCGCCTCTTGCAGCGGTAGACCCGGCGACGATGCATTGCTTGATTTAAAGCAAACACCAGGTGCAATACCAACTGCTGATTATAGAAAATTTTCGTCAATAGTGGATAACGCGAAGAAAGCGCTACCTTTATTACAACAATGCGCAGCTTACAGACCCAGGGTGGAGGCCGGGAAACCCGGCGCGCTCTTGCGCTCCAGCCATTCGTTGAGGGCCTCGCGCAGCACCGTGCGCCGCTCGGGCTCGGCGCCCGTCACGCCTATGCAGCGCAGCGGGTCATGGCGCTGCAGCACCCATTGCGGCGACCAGATGGCGCTGGGCAGATCCAGCGGATCGACCGCGCCGGCGCGGCGGCACACGACGATGTGATCCCAGCGCACGCGCCACTGCACAAAGCGCGCATGGCGCCGCTGCAGCTCGCCATAGTCGGCCGCCAGCATGGTCAGGCGCCGGCCGCTGTCGGCCCACTGCTGCAGCGACTCGACCACGGCACGCTCACCCAGGGGCCAGTCATGGAAGCTGGCATCGCTCACTACCAGTTCGCGCCAGCCCTGCCGCGCGGCGCAGGCCAGGGCGCCGCGCACCAGTTGCTGGAAGGCCTCGCGCCCCTCGAAGCGGCCGCTGGGCAATGCCGGCGGCGCCGGGGCCGGGGCCGGCTCAGCGTGCATGGGCCCAGCCGGCCTCGCACCAGGCAGACAGCAGCTCCAGCGCCTCGTCGCTGGCGCGCACCAGATCGCGTGGCTCAAGCCGGCGCACATCGGCCAGGCGGCGCATCAGCGTGGCGTCGCGCCCTGCGGCGCGGTAGCTCTCGCCGTTGATGAAGACATGCCTGTCGTCATACATCATGCGCGTGCGCCTATCGAGCGCCAGACATTCCAGCATGCCGCCGTCCTCGCCGGGCTCGAACCAGACGTTGGGCTTGGGCTCGGTCAGGGCCTCGCCCAGCGCGCATTCCAGCGCCTGCGGCTCGCCCAGCGCGCGCTGCACGGCCTTGCGGGCAAAGTCCTGCAGCTCGGCCGGAATAGCGCCGGGGCCGGCCACGGCCGGCTGCTGCGGGTCGCGGTAGATGGCGCCCTCCTCGTCGGCCGCGGCCTCGGCCATGCGCTGCAGCACCTCGTGCGCCAGTTGCGCACCGTTGGGCGAGCGAAAGCCTATGGAGTAGGTCATGCACTCGCCCTCGGCGATGCCGTCGTGCGCCCAGCCCGGCGGCAGGTAGAGCATGTCGCCTGGCTCCAGCACATACTCCTCCTCGGGCTCGAAGGCCGCCAGGATTTTGAGCGGCAGGCCGGGGCGCAGCGTCTTGTCCTTTTGCCGGCCGATGCGCCAGCGCCGCCGCCCATGGGCTTGCAGCAGGAAGACGTCGTAATTGTCGAAATGCGGGCCCACGCCGCCGCCATCGGTGGCGTAGCTGATCATCAGGTCGTCCAGCCGCGCCTCGGGCACGAAGCGGAACTGCTGCATCAGCGCGTGCACGGCGTCGTTATGCAGATCCACGCCCTGCACCAGCGCCGTCCAGCGCGGCGTGGCCAGTGGCGGCAGCGAGCGGCGTGCCAGCGGCCCGTGGCGCAACACCCACTGGCCGGCCTTGTCCTGTATGAAACGCGACTCCACGCCCTCGCGCCCGGCAAGGTCGAGCAGCTCGGCACGGCTAAGCAGCGGCTTGAAGCCGGGGATGGCGCGCCGCACCAGCAGCGGCTTTTTCTGCCAGTGGCGGCGCATGAACTGCGCCGGGCTCAGGCCCCCGAGCAGGGTTAGTGATTGTTGTACGTCCATGGGATAGACAAGGCCGCGCGGGCCACAGGGCAATGAACTGCGACAATTGTCCTATGGAAATCACCGAACAATGTGTGGTCGCACTGACCTGGGTCTTGAAGGACACGCTGGGCGAGGAGCTGGACGTTCTCGACGACCCTGTGGAATTCCTGGTCGGCGGCGACGATCTGCTGGCGCGCATCGAGCAGGCCCTGCAGGGCCATGGCGTGGGCGCCGAGCTGGCGCTGCACCTGGAGCCCGAGGACGCCTTTGGCGACTACCAGGAACAGCTGCTGTTCCTGGAACCGCGCCAGCTATTCCCCGAGGATCTCGAAGAAGGCATGACCTTCGACGGCGCCGCCCTGCCCGCGGGCACCAATCCCGAGGCGCCGCGCGACGCCCTGTACACCGTGGCCCAGATCTACCCCGAGCATGTGGTGCTGGACGGCAACCACCCGCTGGCCGGGATTGCGCTGCGCCTGAAGCTCAAGGTGCACGGCGTGCGCGAGGCGACAGAGGAAGAAATCGGCAACGGCACGGCGGGCACGGGTTTTTTCCGCATCCAACCCCAGGCGCCGGGCAGCGACCTGCTGCACTGACCGCCTGCATGCCTACATTTACATGCGCGCGATCTGCCCGTTGTACAGGCTCACCCGGTCGCCGGGGCGCAGGTTGCCGGGCGACGACACCTCATACACGCGCTGACCGCCCTGGTCGAGCTGCACGGTGATGCGGTAGGCCTGGAAATAGCTGCCGCGGTTCTGCCCCTCGATGGCATTGCCGGCCAGTGCGCCGCCCACCGCGCCCGCGGTGGTGGCCGCGGCGCGGCCGAAGCCGCCGCCGATCTGGTTGCCCAGCACGCCACCCACAACGGCCCCCAGCACGGCGCCCACGCCCGAGGTGGAACGCTGGTGCGGCTGCACGCCCTCGATATAGGAAACCACGCCGTACTCGGTGGCGCGCTGGTCGGGGTAGGCGGCGTAGCCCGGCGCCGGCTGGCTCGGGTAGGCCTGTGCCGGGTAACGGGCGGGGTAGCGGGCATAGGGTTGCTGGTAGACACAGCCGGCCAGCGTGCCCGCCAGGCACAGCGATCCAACCAGGGTTACAAGGCGAGACATGATGGTTTGACTCCTCGAATGACGTAGCAATCACGCGCCGGTTGGAGTGCGCTGCGGCGTGAATCGTTCCGCGCGCCGGCCTGCCTCAATGCTTGCCGGTGGAGCCGTAGCCGCCCTCGCCGCGCGCGCTGGCGGGAAAGTCGGTAACCACGTTGAACTGCGCCTGCACCACCGGCACGATGACCAGCTGCGCCAGCCGCTCCATGGGCTGCAGCGTGAAGGCCGCGTCGCTGCGGTTCCAGGCGCTGACCATGAGCTGGCCCTGGTAGTCGCTGTCGATCAGCCCCACCAGGTTGCCGAGCACGATGCCATGCTTGTGGCCCAGGCCCGAGCGCGGCAGTATCAGCGCCGCGTAGCCGGGGTCTTGCAGGTAGATGGCGATGCCCGTGGGCACGAGCTGCCAGGCGTTGGGCGCCAGCTCCAGCGGCGCATCCAGGCAGGCGCGCAGATCCAGCCCGGCGCTGCCCGGCGTGGCGTAGGCGGGCAGCTGATCGGCCATGCGCGCATCGAGAATTTTGACGTCTATCTTCATGGGTCGCAGATTTCAGATTCACCGGCCGCGGCCGGCCTGGCGGCGCCGCGACTTCCACAGACTATGGCCCACGCCGACGGCCATGGCGGCGCCGATGGCAAACGGCAGCAGCGCCGGCGCGCGCCACATCAACAGCCCGAACAGCAGCCACAGCAGCAGGGGCCATTTGGCCAGCAGGGCCGGCGCGGCGGCCTGGCGTGCCTGGTTCGCTGGCTCCGGCCGGCGCGGGCGGGCGGCCGTGCTGCCGGGACTGCCAGAACTGCCTGGGCTGCCAGAAGAATCCGGACTGGCGGGCGCCCTGGCCGCCACGGCGCGCTGCTGCAGCAGGCGCTCCACGTAGCGGGCGTAGTCGCCATCGGGCGGCTCGGCGTAGTCGCCGGGCTGGGGATGAGGATTGTTCATGACCGTGCAGTGGCGGCCATGCCCAGGCGGCGCGCGATCTCGGCCACCAGCTGGCGCCCGAGTTCGGTCTTGGGCGCGCGCGGCAGCTCGCGGTGGCCGTGCGCGTCCACCAGCAGCAGCGCGTTGTCGTCCTGCCCGAAGGTGGCCGGCCCGATGTTGCCGACCAAGAGCGGCACGCCCTTGCGCGCGCGCTTGGCGCTGGCGTGGGCCAGCAGGTTCTCGCTCTCGGCGGCAAAGCCCACGCAGTACAGCGCCCCCGCGCGCGCGCGCTCGGAAGCCGCCACGGTGGCCAGGATGTCGGGGTTCTCTACGAAGCCCAGGGCCGGCACCTGGCCGGAGCCGTCCTTCTTGATCTTGTGCTCGGCGCTGTTGGCCGGGCGCCAGTCGGCCACGGCCGCTGTTGCTATGAATACGGTAGCGTTTGGCGCTTGTGCCTGCACCGCTTCCAGCATGTTTTG
>JAFEES010000440.1 GCA_018240995.1 Pseudomonadota bacterium
GACACCAATCTCGGTCGATTTGTTATTCAACGAACCTCCAACTCAGGACACTAGCCTGCCGTTTGCTTTTCCTCCTGCCAATTCTTCATCCCCAGGGCAGGACTGTTCACCTAGGAGACCAAGACACCATGTTCAGCCACGTCATGCTCGGAGCCAGCGACCTGGAAAAGTCGCGCCATTTCTACGATGCCGTGCTGGGTGCGCTGGGCATTGCGCCCGGCGTGGCCAACAAGAATCGCTATTTCTATCGCAGTCCTTCAGGTGCGTTTGGCATTACCACGCCCATCAACGGCCAGCCGGCCAGCTTTGGCAATGGCAGCACCACCGGCTTTGCCGCCCGCTCGCCCGAACAGGTCGATGCCGCGCATGCCGCCGGCGTGGCCGCGGGCGGCACGACCTGCGAGGATCCCCCGGGCTGGCGCGGCGAGCCCGGCGCCGGCGGCCTGTACCTGGCCTATCTGCGCGATCCCGCGGGCAACAAACTGTGCCTGGCGCACCGCCCGCCCAAGGCGGGCTGAACGGGGTGAGGGGCCCCACGCTGGGCCTGGGCGAGGGCAGGTGAAAGACTGACTGACTGGCAAGTAAGGAGGCTTGTAATGGTTTGGACCCATCCCATCACCGCCAAATGGCCGGCGCGCCAACCAGAGCGATTGCAGCTGTATTCCCTGCCCACGCCCAACGGCGTGAAGGTGTCGATTGCGCTGGAGGAGATGCAGCTGCCCTACGAGGCGCACAAGGTGAGCTTCGAGAGCGGCGACCAGCTCTCGCCCGAATTCCTGTCGCTGAACCCGAACAACAAGATCCCGGCCATCATCGACCCCGATGGCCCGGGCGGTCGGCCGCTGGCGCTGTTCGAGTCCGGTGCCATCCTCATCTACCTGGCCGAGAAGACGGGCCAGTTCCTGCCGCGCGAGCCGGCCGCGCGCTACGAGACGCTGCAGTGGCTGATGTGGCAGATGGGTGGCGTGGGGCCGATGTTTGGCCAGCTGGGGTTCTTCCACAAGTTTGCCGGCAAGGAGTGGGAGGACAAGCGCCCGCGCGAGCGCTACGCGGCCGAGTCGCGCCGCCTGCTGGGCGTGCTGGAGCAGCGCCTGGCGGCCAGCGAATGGATCATGGGCGGCGACTACACCATTGCCGACATAGCGGTCTTTCCGTGGGTGCGCAACCTGGTGGGTTTTTACAATGCCGGCCTTTTGGTCGGCTGGGCCGACTTTCCCCAGGTGCAGCGGGCGCTCGATGCCTTCGTCGCGCGCCCTGCCGTGCAGCGCGGGTTGCAGATTCCCGCCTAAGAACAACATCCCCGCATCCCGGAAGGACTCCACATGACCGCCAGCGCACCGCAAAAAAGAGGCATCCCGCCTGCCTATTTGATTCTTGTCGCCATGTTGGTAGGCATAGGCGTGGGCTACTTTGTCTTCGTCAATTTCCCCGACAAGCAGGCCGCCAAGGAGGTGGCGGGCTACATCTCCATCATGTCCGACGTGTTCCTGCGCCTGATCAAGATGCTGATCGGCCCGCTGGTGTTCTCCACGCTGGTGGTGGGCATTGCGCATATGGGCGACGCGGCCTCGGTGGGGCGGGTGTTCATGAAGGCCATGCTGTGGTTCGTCACGGCGTCGCTGGTCTCGCTGGTGCTGGGCCTGGTGCTGGCGAACTGGCTGCAGCCCGGTCACAACCTGGGCCTGCCGCTGCCCGACGTGGGCGCGGCCACCAACCTGGCCACGGCCAAGTTCACGCTCAAGGAGTTCGTCAACCACCTTGTCCCGAAGTCCTTCGCCGAGGCCATGGCGAACAACGAGATCCTGCAGATCGTGGTGTTCTCGATGTTCTTCGGCGTGGCCCTGGCGGCCCTGGGCGAGAAGGGCAAAACCCTGGTGCTGGTGGTCGAGGAGCTGGCCCATGTGATGCTGAAGATCACCGGCTATGTGATGAAGCTCGCGCCGCTGGCCGTGCTCTCGGCCATGGCGGCCACGGTGGCGGT
>JAFEES010000441.1 GCA_018240995.1 Pseudomonadota bacterium
CTCGGTCGCCATGACCGCTGCTGCCCCGCAGATAGAACTCCCCGCTCCAATCAAAAGGGCCATGGAGCGATCCAAGCCGAACACCCGTGTCCCCATCCACCAAGCCAAGACGAATGTGCTGGTAAGTACCGCTGCATCGATGGCGATCCCTGACCAGCCAACGTCCGCGACGTCCTGAAAAGTGATCTTGAGGCCGTAGAGGATGATGCCCAAGCGAAGCAAGCGTTGCTTTGTAAATCCCACACCGGGTCCCGCCCAGATGGCCATGCTTGGATAAGCGGTGTTTCCCAACACCATGCCGAGCAAAATTGAAATGGTCAGCGCACTCAGACCATGTTGCTGGGCCCATGCGTGTTGTGAGACGTTTAAAGCAATCCAGGCAATGCCCGCGCAAAGGAGCAGACCAGGCAACATTTGCCTCGTGCCTTGAGCAGGTCCAGGAGCCAGCAGCGTTGACGGGACAGCAGACATAGATTATCCAGGTAGGTTGATTTCTGGACTCTAGGGACTGAGGCTTGCGCAGTAAAACAGATAGTTTGGTTATGTCTTAATGGAAAAACAGGTATAACGCGGGCGTGCGACTCACACTCCGTCAACTCCAAATTTTCAACGCCGTTGCTCAGACGGGCACTACAACTGCAGCTGCGGAACTCGTCGCGTTGTCGCAGTCAGCAACCAGCGCGGCGCTGAAAGATTTGGAAAATGCGCTCAATGTGCGTCTTTTTGACCGCGTGGGAAAGCGCTTGGTGCTTAACGAAATCGGCCGATCCTTGCAGATGGATGCGAGAGCTCTGGTGGAGCGAGCGCAGGACCTTGAGCAGAGCTTCACGGCGGCAGGTCCGACTACTGTCAAGATGCAACTTGCGGCGAGCACCACGATAGGCAACTATTTACTGCCGAAAGTGCTGCGGAGTTTCCACGGCGCGTGGCCGCTGGCGACCATTGATCTGCGGATCGGAAACACGCTGGATGTGGCGCAAGCGGTCGAGCGGTTTGAAAGCGACTTGGGATTGATTGAAGGTCCCTGCCACGTCCCGACGTTGCGCATCATCCCGTGGCGTGATGATGATCTGGTGGTTGTGGCGGCCCCTGACCATGAATTGGCGCGTGTGGCATGTTGCGCTCCACTAGACCTGACAACGCTCAGAGATGCACCCTGGCTACTTCGGGAACACGGTTCAGGTACCCGTGAGACAGTTGAACAGGCGCTTATGCCCCACCTCAACTTTTTGAACGGCCCCATGTACCTTGGGAGCTCGGAAGCAATAAAGAACTGCGTTGCAGCCGGTCTTGGAATCAGTTGCCTGTCGCGAATACTCGTTGAAGACATGCTGGGAGACGGGCGTTTATGTTTGCTCCCCACGTGCTTGCCCCTCATGACGCGCAAGTTGTCGGTCGTGCACAGACCCGAGAGGATATTCTCACCCGCGCTACGTGCATTCCTCGCACAGTGCGGACTAGGCGCGGAAATTTATTCTTGAAAGGTCGGTAGGCCAGGAAAGATTCCCGGGCCTTCACACAATCTCGCGTGCAGCAAACGCTCGTGAGATAACTGTAGCAGCGCCGCGAAGAGAATTAAGGTACCTGTCTCTGAGCTCCTCGCTGCTGACGCGGCTCGCCTGCACGCTGATATTCAAAGCCGCAACCACTTGGCCGCGCCGGTCGTGCACAGGAACGGCAAGCGAACAGAGTCCAACTTCCAGCTCCTCCTCGACAAGCGCCCAACCCTGCAGCTTGACCTCTGCAAGTATTTCCATCAGGGCCTGATTGTCAGTGACCGTTAGAGGGGTCAGCGCCACTTTGGGAAGCTCATTCAGCAATTTTTCTTGTACCGATGTCGGCTCCGCTGCGAGAAGTACCCGGCCAAGTGACGTGCAGTAAGCGGGGATGCGGCTGCCTGTTGATTCACCGTACAAACTGAGCCAGTGTTCACGCCGAATATTGAGCCACTAGTTTTAAGGATGTT
>JAFEES010000442.1 GCA_018240995.1 Pseudomonadota bacterium
GCAAGCTTCAGCCGCAGCTCCTCTCCGTCGCCTGCATAGCAGAGGTACGGCAGCGGGTCATCACGGTCGACGAACTGACCGATCTGCTGCATCTTCTGGATGCGGATGGAGGCGCTGAAGTCTTCGATGGCATCGCGAATGCCCTCGACCTGGTCGGGGGTTAGGTCTCGCGGCGTCCGGTAGCGCACGAAGTCCACGCGCGGCATCAGCGCGCGGATAAGGGTGTCATCGACGGCCTTGGCCAGCTTCGCCCGCGGCGGTGAGGCAAATAGCTTGTTGGGGTCCTTCAGCTTCAGGTGCTCGGCCAACGTCATGACGAAGCCGACTTTCACCTCGGGAACCTTTTCCTGCTCGATGCCCGTCTCGGCGCAGAACGAGTCCCAGTCGTGGCCAGCGTCGTTCAGCGCATGGAAGACTCGATGCAGATCGACGCGGTAGGTGTCATCCGGGCCGCTCAGGTACTTTAGTTGCTTCGTGACGTGGTGGTGCATCACCTTTCCGCCGAGGATGCGCCTCGCCAAGCGGTAGCGACGAAGAAGCTTCTCGGACTCGGCCTCGGTGAGCATCGAGTGAGTCTGCCCAGGTACATAGTCGTCGGGGTGCAGGGTCGTCATCTGCCACACGTAGCGGCCCTTGCCGACACACCAGGCGGCCTCCTCCAGGGAAATTTCCGGCGGCTGGCCCTTCGCCTCATCCTTTACGGCCAGCTCGAGCTGGGACCAGCACGTCATCTCGTCGCCGCGGGCGATTTCGAACCCGTCGCCTGGCACCAGCTCGTTGTCCTCGCGAAGGAGCACCAGCTCGGAATTGCAGGTGTCGTCGGGCGTGACGGACTGCGGGATGGCCGGCAGCCTCGCCAACACATCGGGTCCGTGTCGACCGCAAATCTGGAGCGTGGCCACCCCGTCCAGGATGGCCTTGTCGGTTTCCTCCAACCGCCTGCGGACCATCTCGAACGCCGCCGGCGCCTCGGTCAGCCAGTCCTGCGTGTCGCCCAGCGGAGTGATGGACAGTGCCGGCACCATGTTAGTCTCGCCAGCGATGCTGTCCTTCTTCGGCTCCGGCACGCAGACCAGGATGAAGTCGCTGCCGAACCGAACCTCGAACACCTTGGTGGGCTTGACCTGATGCCAAGCCTCGAGCCACTCTGCGAGCCGCGGCGCGAGCTCGTGCCAGCTGGAGAACTCCTCCTCCGGCGCCTTGACCACCATAGTGAGCTTGAGCTTCGGGGTGAGCGGCTCCCGATTGAGGGCGTGCCAGCTGGACCGGCCGAGGATGCGGGACGCGGCGTCCAGCGCTGCCGTGTGCTTGAGAGCGACGCCCGTGTCGCTCAGAGCTTTGCGCAGGCGCTTGGCCAGGAGCTTGGGGTCTTCATCGGGTTGGGGCTGGAGGCCTTCGACGACCTTGAGCGCGGCCTCGGAAGTGAAGCGGGGCACCTTGAGATGGACGTAGGTCCACAGGGCTGCGGCCGTAGCCTGCAGGTCTTGAGGGGAGGCGGGATGCGCCGTCGGCGCAGCAGTGGTTGCCATGGATGAACTCCTAGAGAGCATCGAGGGACGGCACGCGTTGTCCGGCTCTCCAAGTGGAGGTCATCGAGCCGGGGAAAGGGAACTCTCGCAATCCAACTGGCTTTGCCGTGCCGGACAGGGTCCGGTGCGTGCACTGACGGGCGCCAACTTGCCCACGATTCGGCTTGAACCGCAGGTAGATCGTAAGAAGGAGCGGCTACCGGTGTCAACTACTAATGGAGCACCTTCGTCAGGTCTCACTTACGCCTGACAATCAGCTTTGCGAACTCGAGTGACTGCACCCAGCCTGAAGCTGCCGAAGTGCGGTCAAGTCAGCTCCGCAGCGGTTGGAGCCGGTCGCGGATCTGATCCGGCTTCATGATGCCGGGCACCAAGCTGTCATCGGTTCACCAAGCAGCGCGGCCG
>JAFEES010000443.1 GCA_018240995.1 Pseudomonadota bacterium
GCCCGTCGCTGCCCACGCCCGCGGCCAGCGGCAGGTTCAGCTGGGTGCGCCAGACATCGCCGCCGGTGCGGGCATCAATCGCCGCCACCTCGCCATCGGCCGAGGCCAGCGTGAGCGTGTTCGCGTTCACATGCTCATCCATCGCCAGCCCATCGATGGCGCCGACCTTTGCCGTCCACGCCTGGCGCACGCCGATCACGGGCACGTTCGGCCCCAGGTCGGCGGGCTTGGGCCTGGACGAGCCGCCCCACAGCGAGCAGCCGCTCAGGCCCAGCGCTGCGGCCAGGGACAGCGCGGCCAGCAGGGCCGCGGGGCTCTTGCGCGCGCCAGTCACTGCGTGCTCCCGGCGTTGCCGCTGGCTGCGGCCACGGTGTCCACCTGCGCACCCAGGGCGTTGAGCTTGGCCTCCACCAGTCGGCGGTATTCCACGCCCGGGCCGAAGGCCTGGTAGGCACGGCGGTATTCGGCTATCGCCTGCTGGTTCTTGCCCTGCAGGGCCAGCACGTCGCCCTTGCGGTCGGCCACGGTGGCGGCGAATTCGGCCGGCATGGAGCCCGACAGCTGGGCCAGCGCGCCGTCATAGTCCTTTTGCTCGATCAGCACGCCGGCCAGGCGCAGCTTGGCCAGTGCCACATAGCCCTCGTCGGAAGACTTTTCCGCGACCCAGCCGAGCACCCCCTTGGCCGCATCCCAGTTGCCGGCGTCGGCCAGGGCCTTGGCGGCCAGCAGCCCGGCCTGAGCGGCCTGGGTGGTGCCGCCGTAGCCGGACTTCAGGTCGCCATAGGCCTGTTCCACGCGCGCCATGTCACCGCTTTGCGCGGCCAGCTCCACGGCCTCGACCAGGGCCGTGGCCTGTTGGGCCTGGCGGCTTTGCCAAAGGCGGTAGCCATTCCAGGCGGCAAAGCTGCCCATGACGACCACCAGCACCCAGGTAATGGGTGTGCCCCATTTGCTCCAGAAATGCTTCAGCTCCTCGAGCTGTTCTTGTTCTTGCAAGTCAAAGTTGTTTGCCATGTTGGGGTTTCCGTTCAGCGCGGCGATTGTAGGTGGGCGGCCCAGTCGGCCAGGGTGGCCAGGGGCCGTTCGATCTGCTCGCCGCCATCGCGCAGCGGCTTGACGGTGACGGCGCCGCGCGCCAGTTCGTCGCCGCCAAAAACCAGGGCAAAGCGGGCGCCGCTGGCGTCGGCCTTCTTGAACTGCGACTTCATGCTGCCCATGCCCTCGCCTGCGTTGGCCGGGCTGTGCATCTGCACCGCCACGCCCAGGGCGCGCAGCCGCTGCAGGCTGGCCATGACCTGGGGCAGCGCGGCGGCATCGGGCACCACGGCATAGGCGTCGGGCGCGGGGGCGGGCATGGCGGCGCTCTGCTCCTTGATGAGCTCCAGCACGCGCTCCACGCCCAGGGCCCAGCCCACCGCCGGTGCGCTCTTGCCGCCGATCTGCTCAATCAGATAGTCGTAGCGCCCGCCGCCGCAGATCGTGCCCTGCGAGCCAAGTTGCTCGGTGATGAATTCGAACACCGTGAGGTTGTAGTAGTCCATGCCGCGCACCAGGCGCGGGTTGATGCTCCAGGCGACGCCGTTGGCATCCAAAATGGCCTTGACGGTGTCGAAGTGCCTGAGCGAGGCCTCGCCCAGGAAGTCGATCAGGCGCGGCGCGGCATTCACCATGTCCTGCATCGCCGGGTTCTTGGTGTCCAGCACGCGCAGCGGGTTGCTGTACATGCGGCGCTTGGCCTCCTCGTCCATCACCTCCTGGTCCTGCTCCAGATAGGCGATCAGAGCCGCACGGTGGGCGCGGCGCTCGTCGGGCTGGCCCAGGCTGTTGAGCTCCAGGCGCACATTGGTCAGGCCCAGCTCGGCCCACAGGGCATGGGCCAGCAGGATGATCTCGGCGTCCACCTCGGGCCCGCCAAAGCCCAGGGCATCG
>JAFEES010000444.1 GCA_018240995.1 Pseudomonadota bacterium
CAGGATCTGAGCCTTGCCGACAAGCTGCGCCAGGTGCGGGACGGGCGTGCCGATGCCTTGATACCGCTGAGCCTGCAGCCGGATCGGGCCAGGCTGGGCCTGTTCACCCAGCCGTACTACGAAAGCCACTACGCGCTCATCGCCCGCAGGGGGCAGCACCTGTCGGTGCACAGCCTGGCCGAGCTGGCGCCGTTTCGCGTCGGCCTGGTCAAGGGGGTGGCGCTGGAGCCGCAGGTGCAGGCCGTCGTAGCCCCGGCCCGGCTCACGCGCTTTGACCAGGACGGCAGCGCCGGCATGTTCCAGGCGCTGCGCGACGGCACCATAGACATTGCCGTGTACAGCAGGAATATTTTTGAGGAAAAGCGCTACACCCACGAATACTTTGACCTGGAGGTGATCCACACCCTGCGCGACGATCCACGCGCCTACGGGTTCTACTTCAGCCCGTCGCCACAGAACCAGCACATCGTGGCGGCGTTCGACCGCTACCTGGCGGCCATCGACGCCTCGGCATCTATCAGCGCGCACGAGGTCGGCGAACGCCATTTCATCGAGCGCTACGCGGCCCAGCGCAGCCAGCGCACGCTGTGGCAGATCACCAGCGCGGCCGGTGCCCTGCTGGCGCTGGCGCTGGGCCTGGCCTCCATGCGCTACCGGCGCCTGGCGCAGCGGCTGGCCGCCAGCCACCAGCAGGTGCTGCAGCAACAGCAGGCCCTGCAGGCGGCCAACGAGGCGCTGGAGCGGCTCAGCCTGAGCGACAGCCTGACCAGCCTGGCCAACCGGCGCGCCTTCGACCAGGCCCTGTGGCGCGAGCACGCACGCCGGCAGCGCACCGGCTCGCCGCTGAGCGTGCTGCTGCTGGACGTAGACCACTTCAAGAGCGTGAACGACCGCTACGGCCATTCCATAGGCGACGACTACCTGCGCGCCATCGCCCAGGTGCTGCGCAAGACGGTGAACCGCCCCACCGACCTGGCGGCGCGCCATGGGGGCGAAGAGTTCACCTGCCTGCTGCCCGACACCAGTGCCGAGCAGGCCCAGGCGCTGGCCGAGCGCGTGCGCCAGGCCACGCAGCGGCTCACCCTGCCCAACTCGCGCGCCCGGCAGCACAGCCTGACGGTGAGCATTGGCGTAGCCACCCTGGAGACGGGTTTCGCCAGCACACAGGAGCTGATGCAGCAGGCCGACGAGCAGCTTTACGCGGCCAAGCGCGGCGGGCGCAACCGCGTCTGCGCCGCGCTGCTGCGCGCCGCGGTTGTCAGCCAGCCGCCAACAGCCCCGCAGCATGACCACGCGTGAAGGCCTCCTCGAACACCGAGTAGCCCGACCAGTCAGCGTGGGCGAATAGCAGGCGCGCACTGGCGGGCGTGGGCGGCACCGCCACGCGCTCACCATTTAATAGCTTATAGCGCTTATCTGACAATGGTTTTTGGCCAATCTGGCTTAAAAGCGCCTGCGCCCCTGGCACGGGAATGGCCATGGCGTGGCCGTAGCGCGTGAGCTCCATGCGCGTCGCGCGCTCAAGCATGTCCGGGTGCGGCCCGACCAGCGTGGCCAGGATGGCATCGCGCCAATGCATCCAGGGCCGCTCGGCCAGTTGCCGGCGCGCATCGGGCTGGTCGCCCAGCGCCTGGTAGTAGCTCAGCACCGTGGGCGCGGCCTGCGCGGCGCGGGCGTCCAGGCGCTGGTGGCCGGCGTCCACATAGCCCAGGCCGCCGGGGTTGGCGTCCGCATACAGCACGTTGTCCCAGGCGGGCGCCGCGCCCTCGCGGTCGGCCAGCGGGCGGTCGATGTGGATGTTGGCCACCAGCCAGGGCGCCCATTGCAGGCGGCGCGCGGCCTCGTGCAAAAAGGCTGGCGCCGGCTGCACCAGGCGCGCGGCGACGAACACCGGCAGGGCCACGATGCAGCGCCGCGC
>JAFEES010000445.1 GCA_018240995.1 Pseudomonadota bacterium
GGTGCTGGCCATGGGCGAGGCCAACCTGCAGGCGCTGACTCTGGTGATGGCCAAGCCGGTACTGGTGGTGCCGCAGTTCAGCCTGGGCGCATTGCTCAGCCTGTCCGTGCCGCTGGTGCTGGTGAGCCTGACGGGCCAGTATCTGCCGGGCATGGCGGTGCTGCGCCTGGCGGGCTACCAGGCGCCTTCCAGGGCGGTGCTGGCGGGGACGGGGCTGGCCTCGCTGGCGGTGGCCTGTTTTGGCGGCATCTCCATCGTGCTGGCCGCCATCACCGCGGCGCTGTGCACCGGCCCCGATGCCCATCCCGACCCGGCCAGGCGCTACGTGGCCGGCATGGCCAATGGCGTGTTCTACCTGATCGGGGCGCTGTTTGCCGGCACCGTGGTGCTCGCCTTCAACGCCTTTCCACCCGCGTTCATCGCGGCCCTGGCGGGCCTGGCCTTGGTGGGGGCCATCGTCTCCAACATCAGGATGCTGGCCGACGAGCCCGCTTACATCGAGTCCTCGGTGATCACCTTCCTGGTCACCGCCTCGGGCATGACGATCGGGGGCCTGGGCTCGGCCTTCTGGGGCATCGTGATTGGCCTTGCCGCGCACTTGATGCTGCGTTCCGGCCCGAAGTTCGCCAAGCCACGATAAACCTGGGGTTCGTCACCGCGTGAAGCAGTAGAAAATACGGATAGAATTGATAATCAATATCATTACATCTCGTATTTTCAGATGTTTCCGACCCCATTGGGAGGTGGGCGCCTCCGTGCGTGCTCTGCGGTTCTGTCGGCATTGGCTTTTGCGGGGGCCTTGACCGCCTGCGGTGGGGGCGGCTCGTCTGCGCCGGCGGGCGGGGGCGATGCGGTGGGCGGCTCGCTGTCTGCGGTGGCTGCGCTGGGCGAGAAAATCTTCAAGGATCCCTCGCTTTCCGCCTCCGGCCGCCAGTCCTGCGCCAGCTGCCACGACGCCGCCTTTGCCCACGCCCAGCCCAATGGCCTGGCGACGCAGCTGGGCGGGCCGGGGCTGGATCGGCAGGGCGGCCGATTGTCGCCCTCCATCCGCTACCTGGCCACGAACCAGGCCTTCTTCTTTGCCGCCGACGGCACGCCCACCGGGGGCTTCTTCTGGGACGGCCGGGCCGGCTCGCTGCGGGATCAGGCGGGCAAGCCCTTCCTGAACCCGGCTGAGATGGCCAACGCCAGCAAGGCGGAGGTGGTGGGGCGGCTGGCATCGGCGCCTTACGCCGGCGAGTTCCGGCGCGTGTTCGGCGACGCGATATTGGCCGACGCGGAGGGCGCGTTCCAGCGCATCACGCTGGCGCTGCAGCAGTACCAGCTGGAAGACCCGGACTTCCGGCCTTATTCGAGCAAGTACGACGCCTTCCTGCTCGGCAAGGCCCGCCTGGAGCCGCAGGAGCTGCGCGGCCTGGCGCTGTTCAACAACCCCGCCAAGGGCAACTGTCTGGCCTGCCACCCCTCGGGGCGCGGGGCCGATGGCAGCCTGCCGCTGTTCACCGACTTCACCTACGACAGCCTGGGCGTGCCGCGCAACCCCGAGCTGCGGCAGAACGACGATCCCGGCTTCTACGACCTGGGCCTGTGCGCGCGCGAGGGCGGCGACCTGGCGGGGCGCGCCGAGCTGTGCGGCAAGTTCAAGGTGCCCTCGCTGCGCAACGTGGCGCTGCGCCAGGCGTTCTTTCACAACGGCCGCTTCAAGACGCTCAAGGACGTGCTCGCCTTCTACGTGCAGCGCGACACCAATCCCGAGAAGTGGTACCCGGTGAACGCGGACGGCAGCGTGCGCAAGTTCGACGACCTGCCCGAGCGCTACCGCGGCAACGTGAACGTGGCCGAGCGGCCGTACAACCGCAAACCCGGCGACGCTCCGGCGCTCGACGACGCCGAGATCGACGATCTCATCGCCTT
>JAFEES010000446.1 GCA_018240995.1 Pseudomonadota bacterium
GCACCGGCCGTCAGGCCCACGCGCGCAATGCCGTCGAACCAGTCGGCGCGCAGCTCGTCGGCGCTATCGACCATGTAGGCGGCGGTGCCCAGGCGCGCGGCCAGCTCGCGCAGGCGGTTGCTGTTGGAGCTCGTCGGGCTGCCGACGACGATCACCAGATCCACCTGCGGGCTGAGCAGCTTCACCGCGTCCTGGCGGTTTTGCGTGGCGTAGCAGATGTCCTGCTGCTTGGGCTCGCGGATAGCGGGAAAGCGCGCGCGCACGGCGGCGGTGATCTCGGCCGCGTCGTCCACGCTCAAGGTGGTCTGCGTGACCACGGCCAGCTTCTCGGTCTGCGCCGGCTGCACGCGGGCGACGTCGGCCACGTCTTCCACCAGGTGGATGCCGCTGTCGAGCTGGCCCATCGTGCCCTCGACCTCGGGGTGGCCCTTGTGGCCGATCATGATGAACTCGTAGCCCTCCTTGGCCAGTTTCGCGACCTCGACATGCACCTTGGTCACCAGCGGGCAGGTGGCGTCAAAGATGGTGAAGCCACGTGCGCGCGCCTCGTCCTGCACGGCGCGGCTCACGCCATGGGCGCTGAAGATCAGCGTGGCGCCGGGTGGCACCTCGGCCAGGTCCTCGATGAAGATCGCGCCCTTGGACTTCAGATCATTCACCACATAGGTGTTGTGCACGATCTCGTGGCGCACATAGATGGGGCGACCAAATTTTTGCAGCGCCCGCTCGACGATCTCGATGGCGCGGTCCACGCCGGCGCAAAAGCCGCGCGGCTCGGCGAGAACGATCTCCTGCGGCTTGTTCATTTACAGCACACCAATCAGCTGCACCTCGAAGGTGACGGGCACGCCGGCCAGCGGGTGGTTGAAGTCAAAGCGCACCGCGCCATCCGCACGCACCTCCAGCACCGCACCGGCGTATTTGCCGGCGCCGTCGGGCGTGGGGAACTCCACCACGTCGCCCACGTGGTACTGCTCGTCGGGGTCGCCCAGGTCGTTCAGCAGCTTTCGGCCTACCCATTGCTGCATGTCGCCGTTGCGCTCACCAAAGGCCTCGCCGGCGACCAGCTCGAAGCTCGCGCGCGCGCCCTCGGCCAGGCCGATCAGGCGCTGCTCCAGCGCGGGCGAGAGCTCGCCCGTGCCCACCGACAGCGTGGCCGGTTTGCCCTCAAAGGTGTTGATCACGTCGCCCGCCGGGCCGGCCAGGCGGTAGTGCAGCGTGAGAAAGGAGCCCATCTGCACGATGGGCAGGCTGGTGTGGGAGGCAAGGGCGTCAGCGGTCATTGAGAAGCTCTCTATAAACTGCCGCCATTGTAGAAAACCGGGTATACCCCCACTGCCCCACGCCATGCCGCTGAAAGACCTGCCTGCCGACGCCCAGCCGCGCGAGAAGCTGCTCGCGCGCGGCCCCGCCGCCCTGTCGGATGCCGAGCTGCTGGCCATATTGCTGCGCACCGGCCTGGCCGGCAAGGGCGTGCTGCAGCTGGCCCAGGAGCTGCTAGATGAGCCCCAGCGCGACACCAAAGGCAGCATCACCGGCGGCGGTTTTGGTGGCATGGCCGGCCTGCTGCACGCGGGCGCGGCAGACCTGGCGCGCATCAAGGGCCTGGGGCCGGCCAAGCGCGCCGAGCTGGTCGCCGTGCTGGAGCTGGCGCGCCGCGCCCTGGCCCAGCAGCTGCGCGAGCGCGAGGTGTTCGGCACGCCCGGCGCCGTCAAGCAGTACCTGCAACTGCACCTGGCGGCGCGCGCGCACGAGGTGTTCGCGGTGCTGTTCCTGGACAGCCAGAACCGCCTGCTCGCCATGGAGGAGCTGTTCAGGGGGACTCTTACGCAAACCAGCGTTTATCCAAGAGAGGTGGTGCTGCGCGCCCTGCAGCACCAGGCCGCCGCGGTGGTGCTGGCGCACAACC
>JAFEES010000447.1 GCA_018240995.1 Pseudomonadota bacterium
CCCTTCTACACCCGGCTG
Organism: Pseudomonadota bacterium; assembly: GCA_018240995.1. Lineage (GTDB taxonomy): Bacteria > Pseudomonadota > Gammaproteobacteria > Burkholderiales > Burkholderiaceae_C > Alicycliphilus. Next base: position 19 of record JAFEES010000447.1, read on the forward strand.
GCGTTTTTGCTGCCGCTGTTCCGGGCCTTGGGGCTTGGGCGGCACAGCGTGTTCATGGAGCAGCCGCCCTACGGCATCAAGGACGAGGCGCTGCGCGCGCGCATCGTGGAGCAGATGCACAGCGGCGACAGCGCCGCCGCCGGCCTGCCGGGCAACCCCTGGTGGTCCATCATCGAGCTGCGCCGCCTGGCGGCCCACACGCTGCAAAACCTGGATAGGCTGCGCGCACCCTGCCTGGTGGTGCACGCCAAGGAGGACGACATCTCCCATGTCAGCAACGCCCACGACATCGTGCGCGGCGCGCGCCACGCGCAGGTCGAGCTGGTGCTGCTGGACAACTGCTACCACATGATCACCATAGACCGCGAGCGGCGCAGCGTCATCACCCACATGAACGACTTCGCGGTGCGTGTCGGTGCCCGACCGCATGCTGCCAAGGGCGCGCATGGGTAGCGAGCTGACCCCGCTGGTGGCCACGCTGTGGCTGCTCAACGTGCTGGTGGACAGCGGCGGCCAGCTGGCCTTCAAGGCCGCGGCCAGCGAGCCCGGGCTGCTGGACGGCATGGCGCGCTGGCGCTTCATGCTGGCCCGCCCCTGGATCTGGGCCGGCGTGGCCTGCTACGTGGCCGAATTCTTGCTGTGGCTGGCCTTCTTGTCGCTGGTGCCGCTGTCCGACGGCGTGCTGCTGGGCTCGATCAACATCGTGGCCATCATGGTGCTGGGGCGCATTTTGTTCAAGGAGCGGCTGGCGCCGATGCGCGTGGCTGGCATCGTGCTGGTGTCCATTGGCGTGGCCATCGTCGGGCTGCACTGACGTGAAGCTGTTTTTCCTCACCCCAAGCCTTGCCATCGTCATCCCCGCGCAGGCGGGGATCCAGTGCACCCCACCAACGCTTCTGGATTCCCGCCTGCGCGGGAATGACGGCGGCGTGCGCAGCGCCATGGATCCGTGACATGAAGCGCTTCTACATCATCGGCTTCCTGGTGCTGATGGCCTTCGACACGCTGGCCCAGATCAGCTTCAAGCAGGCCGGCAACACCGCCCTGCCTCTGGAATTTTCCAGCGCCTGGCTGCTGCGCGTGTTCGGCCAGCCCTGGATCTACGGCGCCTTCGTCGGCTACATCGGCGCCTTTTTCTCGTGGATGACGCTGCTCAGGCGTGCGCCCATAGGCCCGGCGTTCGCCGCCTCGCACCTGGAGATCCTGTCGGTGATGGCGCTGTCGCACTGGCTGTTCCAGGAGAGCATAGGCGCGCCGCAGATCGTCGGCGGGTTGTTCATCGTCGCCGGCATCGCCTGCCTGGCCGTCAGCGAAACGCGCGAGGCCGGCGCGGATGACGACGCCGCGGGCCATGCCGGCGGCAACCCTGGCGCGGGTTCGGCCAGTGCCGGCGCGGCTCACCTGACGGAGCCGCAGCCACCCCACCATGGCTGAACCCGTGGTGCCGCCCACGGCCGGCCTGCCGCTCACCGCGGCCGACCTGCGGCCCTGGGGCAGCGACGATCTGGCCGGCGCGCTGGCCCGCTGGCTGGGCGTGCCGGCCGTGCAGCTCGAATGCTCGGGCACCTCGGCGCTGATGGTGGCGCTGGCGGCGCTCAAGCAGCTGGCGCCCGCGCGCAACGAGGTCGTGATACCGGCCTACACCTGCCCGCTGGTGCCGCTGGCCATCGCCGCCAGCGGGCTGCAGCCACGCCTGTGCGACCTGCGCCCTGATGTGCCGGACATGGACGGCGGCCAGCTGCGCGCGCTGTGCGGCGAACGCACCCTGGCCGTCTTGCCCACGCACCTGTGCGGCCGCGTGGCCGACGTGCCCGCGGCCCTGGCCTGCGCGCGCGCCGTGGGCGCCTACGTGATCGAGGACGCGGCCCAGGCCCTGGGCGCGCGCGTGC
>JAFEES010000448.1 GCA_018240995.1 Pseudomonadota bacterium
GCCGGTGCCTCGGCGCCCGAGGTGCTGGTGCAGGCGGTGATCGCGCGCATCAAGGAGCTGGGCGCGGTGTCGGTGCGCAAGATGAGCGGCATCGAAGAGTCGGTGAAGTTCCCGCTACCCAAGGGCCTGAAGCTGGACGCGGCCACCGGCCTGGAGCTGGCCGAGCGCAGCCCCGAGACCGGCGCGGTGCGCGAGTGAGCCCCGAGCGCGCCGCACGGCGAATGCGGTTGCTCAGTTATTCATAGCTGCAGGCGCTTTCTGAACATGTGCTGCAGCCGTTTTCTAGGGAAGAACGCAATGCCGACGCCGGCGCGGGGCATGTGAGCCGCAGTGGCAGAAGTCCCGCACAATGCGGGACTTCTTACAATTGCCGCCTGTTCACACCTTGGGAGCACCCCGGGCTCCCTGCTTATGGAAATAGCAATACTGTTCGCCCTCATCTTGCTCAATGGCCTGTTTGCCATGTCCGAGCTGGCTTTGGTTTCCGCGCGCAAGGCGCGCCTGCAAAAGCTCATCGATGAGGGCGATAGCGGCGCCGTAGCGGCCGCCAAGCTGGGCGAAGACCCGACGCGCTTCCTGTCCACCATCCAGATCGGCATCACCTCCATCGGCGTGCTCAACGGCATCGTGGGCGAGGCCGCCCTGGCCAAGCCGCTGGGCGACTGGCTCATCGGCCTGGGCCTGCAGGCGCAGTACGCGGGCTACTTCGCCACCGGCCTGGTGGTGATGCTGATCACCTATTTCTCCATCGTCGTGGGTGAGTTGGTGCCCAAGCGCCTGGGTCAGACCTATCCCGAGGCCCTGGCGCGCATCGTGGCGCGCCCCATCAACTGGCTGGCGCTGGCCACCAAGCCCTTCGTGCGCCTGCTGTCGATCTCCACCGAGGCCCTGCTGCGCCTGCTGGGCGTGAAGCAGGGCCAGGGCAACGCCGTGACCGAGGACGAGATCCACGCCGTGCTCGCCGAGGGCACCAGCGCCGGCGTGATCGAGTCGCACGAGCACCAGATGGTGCGCAACGTGTTCCGCCTGGACGACCGCCAGATCGGCTCGCTGATGGTGCCGCGCGCCGACGTGGTGTGCCTGGACGTGGAGGCCAGCTTCGAGGACAACCTGCGCCGCATCGAGGAGTCAGACCATGCGCGCTTTCCCGTGGTGCGTGGCGGCATGGAGAACATCCTCGGCGTGCTCAGCGCGCGCCAGTGGCTGTCGCGTGCGGTGCGCGAGCCGGCCCAGCGCGAGCTGGCCGCGCAGCTGCTGCACACGGCCCTGTACGTGCCCGAGACCATCAACGCCAAGGAGCTGCTGGACAACTTCCGCCAATCCGACGTGCAGATGGCCTTCGTCATCGACGAGTACGGCGAGGTGCAGGGCATAGTCACGGTGCAGGATCTGATCGAGGCCATCACTGGCGAATTCCACACGCCCGACCCGGGCGACTCCTGGGCCGTGCAGCGCGAGGACGGCAGCTGGCTGCTGGATGGCCATATCCCCGTGCCCGAGCTCAAGGATCGCCTGCAGCTGGCCACCGTGCCGCAGGAAGACCGCGGCCGCTACCAGACGCTCAGCGGCATGATGATGCTGCTCACCGGCAAGCTGCCCGGCGTCACCGACAGCGTGCAGTGGGAGAACTGGCAGTTCGAGGTGGTGGACATGGACGGCAAGACCATAGACAAGGTGCTAGCCAGCCGCCTGCCGGAGGTGCAGCTGCATGTCGGCGACCAGGGCGTGAGCGGGGACTGATCTTCCCTTTGATTCTGCAAGGGGCTTGGCGCCAACACCGTTCAGATGTCCATGGCGCTGCGCGCCACCCGTAGCCCATGAAACCTGGGCGCCGCGGTCGCACCAGCCCCGTCATCCCCGCGCAGGCGGGGATCCAGTGCCCCCGCCAAGCCCCCTGGATCCCC
>JAFEES010000449.1 GCA_018240995.1 Pseudomonadota bacterium
AGGGTGACACCCTGGCCGAGCATGCCAACAAGGTGGGCGAGAAGATCCTCAACGCGCTCTCCGTTCCCTACGCCCTGGCCGGCCACCAGTACCGCAGCACGCCCAGCATTGGCATCACCCTGTTCGGCGCCGGCCCCACCACGGTGGGCGACCTGCTCAAGCAGGCCGACCTGGCCATGTACCAGGCGAAGACGGCCGGGCGCAGCACGCTGCGCTTTTTCGACCCCCGCATGCAACAGGCGGTGGACGCGCATGTGGCACTGGAGGCAGACCTGCGCGCCGCGCTGTCGCAGCAGGAGTTCTCGCTGCATTACCAGCCGCAGTTCAGCGCCAGCGGCCAGGCCCTGGGCAGCGAGGCATTGCTGCGCTGGACGCACCCGCAGCGCGGCATGGTCTCGCCGGCCGAGTTCATACCGGCGGCGGAGGAGACCGGCCTGATTCTGCCGCTGGGGCGCTGGGTGCTGCACACCGCCTGCACGCAGTTGGCGGCGTGGCAAAAGCTGCCGGCCCTGGCGCCCTTGAGCATGGCGGTGAACGTGAGCTCGCGCCAGTTCCGCGATCCCGGCTTCGTGGCCGATGTGCTGCGTGTGCTGGCCGTCACCGGCGCCCCGCCGGCGCAGCTCAAGCTGGAGCTGACCGAAAGCCTGCTGGTGGAGGACATGGCCCGCACCATAGCCACCATGGAGGCCCTGCGCGCGCATGGCGTGGGCTTTGCGCTGGACGACTTCGGCACCGGCTATTCCTCGCTCACCTACCTCAAGCGCATGCCGCTGGGGCAGCTGAAGATCGACCAGAGCTTTGTGCGCGACCTGCTCACCGACCCCAATGACGCCGCCATCGTGCGCACCATCATCGCCCTGGGCCAGAGCCTGGGGCTGGCCGTCATCGCCGAGGGCGTGGAGACCGCGCAGCAGCGCGACTGGCTGGCCCGGGCCGGCTGCCACGCCTACCAGGGCTACCTGTTTGGCAAGCCCCAGCCGGCGGAACAGATGCAAGCGTTGCTGCAGGCCCATATAGCGGCAGGAAACGGATTCGATCCTGACCTGCATGGCCCCGGTGGTTATTCCATATAGGTATTCATGAATACATAGTGGTAGTAGTAGGGCCCGCCAGGATCTGTGGACAAGCCAGGTTTTTTGAATGTTTTCAGGTGGTTGGTTGGTGGCCAAGGATGTGGCCACAGGCCGGTACAAGCCGGCTGCAAATGGGGAACAACTTGTGCCAGGTGCCTACGGCTGTGGACAAGCCCCGGCTTGCCAGCCAGTCATGCACAGCCTTGCCCACAGGGGGCGCGTCAGAAATGCCAGGCGTAGCGCAGCTGCAGGAAGTTCAGTCCCGGGTTGGGCTGCTTGATGCCGGCGTTGGAGACATGCTGCAGCCGTAGCAGCAACTCGTGCTGGCGCCGCGCGCCCAGGTTCAGGCCCAGACCCAAATGCGAGGCGAAATTGAAGCGCGTGCTGAATTCCTCGTGTCCCAACGGGCGGTAGCGGTGATTGCTTAAGCTGGCGCCAATGCCGGCCTCCCAGAACCAGGCGGCGGCGCCCTGCCGCGGCCGCAGGCGCAGCGTGGGCGTCACGCCCAGGAGCAGGCTGCTGCGCCGCCCACCCCCCCCATCAAAGGACCAGCGGCTGGCATAGAAGTCCCAGTGTCCGCGCAGCTCGCCGCCCCACAGCGGCATGCGCCACGCCGGCCAGGGCAGGGTGGCGCCCACCGTCACGGCGCGCGTGTTCTGCCCGGCCAGGTTGCCCTGCAGGTAGATGGAGGGGGCGTGGGACAGATCCTGGGCCGGCGCCGCGGACGTTGCCAGCAGCAGGACGAACGCCGCTGGCGCGGCAGTTCGGGGGGCGCAGGGCAATGGCCGCATGGTGTCGATATGTCAGCTATGGGGCTGCCAACGTAACC
>JAFEES010000044.1 GCA_018240995.1 Pseudomonadota bacterium
TCCTGGTGACGTGCTAGTTGTATGACAAAAATACAGTATGACTTCTAGCAGTTCTGGAGGTGTTTTTCAAGCCAACGCCAGCTTGATCTGCTCCAGCACCGTTTTGGCGCTGGCCGGAATCGGCGTGCCAGGTCCGAAGATGCCCTTGACGCCGGCAGCGTTCAAGAAGTCATAGTCCTGCGCCGGGATCACCCCGCCGACGAAGACGATGATGTCGTCTGCCCCTTGCGCTTTCAGAGCATTGATGATGGCCGGCACCAGGGTCTTGTGGCCAGCGGCGAGCGTGCTGACGCCGATCGCGTGCACGTCGTTCTCTATCGCCTGGCGCGCGCATTCCTCGGGGGTCTGGAACAGCGGGCCGATGTCCACGTCAAAGCCCAGGTCGGCAAAGGCGGTAGAAACCACCTTGGCGCCCCGGTCGTGGCCGTCCTGGCCTAGCTTGGCAATCATCACGCGCGGGCGGCGGCCTTCTTGTTCGGCAAAGGCGTTGATCTCGCCCTTCAATTTTTCCCAGCCCTCCGCGCCTTCGTAGGCCTGGGCATAGACACCAGTGACCATTTGCGTATCCGCGCGGTGGCGGCCAAAAGATTTTTCCAGGGCGTCGGACACTTCGCCCACCGTGGCGCGCAAGCGAATCGCCTTGATCGCCAGGTCGAGCAGGTTGCCGCTGCCGCTTTCTGCAGCTGTTGTAAGAGCTGCCAGCGCTTGCTGCACCTGGGCTGCATCGCGTTTTTGCTTGATGGCGTTCAGGCGCGCAATCTGGCTATCACGCACCTTGACGTTGTCCACCTCCAGAATGTCCACCGGGTCTTCTTTCGCCAGCTTGTATTTGTTGACGCCGACGATGACCTCCTTGCCCGAATCGATCAGCGCCTGCTTTTGCGCGGCGGCGGCCTCGATCTTGAGCTTGGCCCAGCCGCTATCGACCGCGGCCGTCATGCCGCCCATGGCCTCGACTTCTTCGATGATCTTCCAGGCGGCGTCCGCCATGTCCTGGGTCAGCTTTTCCATCATGTAGCTGCCGGCCCAGGGGTCGATGACGTTGGTGATGTGCGTCTCTTCCTGAATGATGAGCTGCGTGTTGCGCGCGATGCGGGCGGAAAACTCGGTGGGCAGGGCAATGGCTTCATCGAGCGCATTGGTGTGCAGGCTTTGCGTGCCGCCAAACACCGCCGCCATGGCCTCGATGGTGGTGCGCACCACGTTGTTGTACGGGTCTTGCTCGGTCAGCGACCAGCCCGAGGTCTGGCAGTGCGTGCGCAGCATCAGGCTCTTGGGGTTCTTGGCGTCAAAACCCTTCATGATGCGGCACCACAAGAGGCGCGCGGCGCGCATCTTGGCGATCTCCAGGTAGAAATTCATGCCAATCGCCCAGAAGAACGACAGGCGCCCGGCGAACTCGTCCACGTCCATGCCCTTGGCGATGGCCGTCTTCACATACTCTTTGCCGTCGGCCAGGGTAAAGGCCAATTCGAGGGCCTGATTCGCCCCGGCTTCTTGCATGTGGTAGCCGCTAATGCTGATCGAGTTGAACTTCGGCATGTTCTTGGCCGTGTACTCGATGATGTCGCCGATGATGCGCATCGACGGCTTGGGCGGGTAGATATAGGTGTTGCGCACCATGAACTCTTTCAGAATGTCGTTCTGAATGGTTCCAGACAGCTTTTCTTGGCTGACGCCCTGCTCTTCCGCCGCCACCACGTAGCCCGCCAGCACCGGCAGCACGGCGCCGTTCATGGTCATGGAGACGCTCACCTTGTCGAGCGGAATCTGGTTGAACAGGATCTTCATGTCCTCGACCGAGTCGATGGCCACGCCCGCCTTGCCCACGTCGCCCGTCACGCGCGGGTGGTCCGAGTCGTAGCCGCGGTGCGTGGCCAGGTCAAAGGCGACGGACACGCCCTGCCCGCCGGCGGCCAGCGCCTTGCGGTAGAAGGCGTTGGACTCCTCGGCCGTCGAGAAGCCCGCGTACTGGCGGATCGTCCACGGGCGCACGGAATACATGGTGGCCTGCGGGCCGCGCAGGTAGGGCTCAAAGCCCGGCAGCGTGTTGGTGTAGGGCAGGTTCTGTGTGTCGGCGGCCGTGTACAGGGGCTTCACGGTAATGCCATCGGGCGTGAGCCAGTTCAGCGCATCCACATTGCCGCCGGGGGCAGACTTGGCGGCGGCACGGGCCCAGGCATCAAGGCTTGCGGGCTGGAAAGTGGGGTTGTCAGAGCTCATGGTGGCGCGGTGCTTTCGCAAAAATGGCAAAAAAGGGGCGTATTCACTCGCTGCTTTTCGCAGGTTTCCACGAGTTTACCCGAACTGTAATTATTAATTCTTAACTTTTTTGCGCTACCATGCGCCCATGTCCGCCCTCACCCTCACCCCGCGCGCGCTCTACGAACAGGTGGCCGAGCAGCTGCGCCAGCGCATCTTCCGGCGCGAGTTGGAACCGGGCAGCTGGATAGACGAGCTGAAGATCGCCGAGGAATTCGGCATCAGCCGCACGCCGCTGAGGGAAGCCCTGAAGGTGCTGGCGGCCGAGGGCCTGGTGACCATGAAGGTGCGCCGCGGCGCCTACGTCACCGAGATGAGCGACAAGGACTTGCGCGACGTGTACCACCTGCTGGCGCTGCTGGAGAGCGACGCGGCCGGTGTGGTGGCCGCGCGCGCGACGCCCGAGCAGCTGCGCGAGCTGGAGCAACTGCACGCCGACCTGGCCGCTGCCCTGGGCGAGCGCGAGCGCTTCTTTGCCATCAATGAGCGCATCCACATGCGCCTGCTGGAGATGGCCGACAACCGTTGGCGCAGCCAGATGGTGGCCGACCTGCGCAAGGTCATGAAGCTCAACCGGCACAACTCATTGCTCAAGCAGGGACGCATCGAAGACTCCCTGGCCGAGCACGAGCAGATCCTGGCGGCGCTGCGCGCACATGACGCCCAGGCCACGATGGCCGCCATGCGCGACCATTTTGCGCAGGGGCTGGAAGCGGCAGCCTGAGCCTTAGGGCTGAACGGCCTGCACGTCATAGGCGCTGCCGAATCGGTTGGACAAGAACTCCGCCAGCGCAATCTGCTCCTGGCCGACAAAGCCCGCCTGCGGCAGGCGCCCCTCGCGCACCAGATCCAGCGCCGTGCAAATGCTGGCCGCCGTGGTGTGCTGGATGGCGCTCAGCGTCTGGCCGCGCAGCCGGGTGCCGGTGATGCGCGCGGCATAGCTTTCCTGCACCAGGCGCCCGGCGCGCTGGCCCATGGCGCTGGCCAGGATCACGATCACATCCTGCTGGGTGCTGGCAATCGCTCCTTCCAGCAACTCCTTGAGCAGCTCGCGACGCTCGCTCAGGCGCAGCTCGGTCAGCAGCAGGCGCATGGCCGCGCGGTGGCCGGGGTAGCGGATGGTCTTGTAGTCCAGCTGCTCGATGCGCCCCTCCCAGGTCTGCGGCAGCGTGCCCAGCCCGCCCGAGGTGTGGAAGGCCTCGTACTCCACACCGTCGATCAGCAGCGGCTCCAGCCCATCGAGCGCCGGCACCGTGCTGCGCCGGCCCTGGGCGATGACCTCGCAGGGCTTGCAATATTCGTTGATCAGCCCCTCGGTGCTCCAGGTCAGGCTGTAGCGCAGGCTGCCCTGCGGGTAGCGCGGCAGTGCCCCCACGCGCAGGCGCAGCGACTGCGCCGCATCCAGCCGCCCCGCCAGGTCGTTGCCCACAATGCCTATGAAGCCTGGCGCCAGTCCACATTGCGGCATCAGCACGCTGCGCGCCTGGCGTGCCAGGGCCTCAATGGCATGCGTACTGGCCACGTCCTCGGTCAGGTCGAAGTAATGCACGCCGTGGCGCGCGCACAGCGTGGCCACCGCCACGGCCTGATGAAACGGCAGGGCATTCAGCACGGCATAGCGCCCGGCGATCACCGCCTCCATGGCCGCGGCGTCCTGCACATGGGCGATGGGCAAGCCGGTCAGATCGTGCATGCGCTGCAACGAAGCCAGGTTGCGATCGGCCAGCAGCAGGTCGTAGCCGCCGGCATGTAGCAGCTTCAGCGCAATCGCCTGGCCGATCTGGCCCGCGCCCAGAATCACCACGGGGCGCAGGGCCGCGGCCTGGGCCTGAGATTTGTTGCTCGGCATCGAAGCCTCCTTTCAGAGCCACTGGCCGCCATGGTAGGCCGGCCGTTGCATCGGCACCATATGTAACTCACATATTCATAGCTGGCTGCACTTATAAATCGGCCGTTTAAGTCCCAAATCATGCAAAAGCCGTAAGCATGCACCCCGACCGCGGTTGCTGGGACAATACCGCCCCTGCCCACGCAAAGACTTCCTGTGCCGCCCGCTTCGCCCCCCTCACCGCACAACCCCTGGCGCATGTCCGTGGCGCCGATGATGGATTGGACCGACCGCCATTGCCGCCACCTGCACCGCCTGCTGTCGCGCCACAGCCTGCTCTACACCGAGATGGTGACCACCGGCGCCCTGCTGCATGGCGACGTGCCGCGCCACCTGCGCTTTGGCGAGGCCGAGCACCCCGTGGCGCTGCAGCTGGGCGGCAGCGAGCCGGCCGACCTGGCGCACGCCGCCCGCCTGGGCCAGCAATGGGGCTATGACGAGATCAACCTGAACTGCGGCTGTCCCAGCGAGCGCGTGCAGCGCGGCGCCTTCGGCGCCTGCCTGATGAACGAGCCGCGCCTGGTGGCCGATTGCGTCAAGGCCATGTTGGACGTGGTGGACGTGCCCGTGACCGTGAAGCACCGCATTGGCATAGACCAGGGCGAGGACTACGGCTTCGTGCGCGACTTCATCGGCACCGTGGCCGATACTGGTTGCAAGGTGTTCATCGTGCATGCGCGCAACGCCTGGCTCAAGGGCCTGAGCCCTAAGGAAAACCGCGAGATCCCGCCGCTGCGTTACGACGTGGCGGCGCGGCTGAAGCAAGACTTCCCGCGGCTGACCATCGCCATCAACGGTGGCTTTCAGACGGATGCCGCCGTGCTGGAGCAGCTGGCGCTGGTCGATGGCGTGATGGTGGGCCGCGAGGCCTATCACAACCCCTGGTGGCTGGCGCACTGGGACGAGCTGTTTTACGGCGCCGCGCCCAGCCTGCTTACGCGCGAGCAGGTCGAGGAAGACATGGTGGCCTACATGGAGCGCGAGGCCGCCGAGCACGGCACGCACTGGTATGCCATAGCGCGGCACATGCTGGGCCTGCGCCATGGCCTGCCCGGTGCGCGCCGTTGGCGCCAGGTGTGGAGTGACCATCGCCTGAAAACGCTGCCCGCGCGCGAGGTAATGGCGCTGGCGCGCACCAGGCCGCCAAAAATCTGAGCATGCTGCAGGCCTAGCCTGTGGCCGCTGATTTGGTGGTGCCAGGCCGGCTGCCCTACGATGGAGGCCGTCGCCCCGCCAGCCCGAGCACCGCATGACATCTGCGTCCCATCTTGCACGCGAAGAAGCCGCCTTCCACGCCTTTTATGCGCTAGAGCGCCCAGCCCTGGAGCAGGCCTGCGCCTTTTTCACGGGGCTGCTGCAAACCATACTGTCACAGGCGCGGCATATCGACATCGCCAAGATCGAAAGCCGCGTGAAGGATCGCGACGAATGCCTGCGCAAGTTTTCGCGCAAATACCGCACGGCGCTGGAGGACAGCGGCGTGCCCTACGAAATCCGCCCCTACATCACCGACCTGGTAGGCGTGCGCGTGGTCTGCCTGTATGAGGACGAGCTGGAGAAGGTGGCGCAGATCGTGCAGTCGCACTTCGACGTCATCGACGTGACCGACAAGGTCAGCGCCATGGAAGGCACCGAGGCCTCGTTCGGCTACAAGGGCCTGCACCTGGATCTGCGGCTGAACGCCGCCCAGGCGGCCCAGCCACAGCACCAGGCCTATGCCAACCAAGCTTTCGAGCTACAGGTGCGCACCATCATCCAGGACGCCTGGAGCGTGCTGGATCACAAGATCAAGTACAAGAAGTCCATCCCCGCGCAGCTCAAGCGCCGCATCAACGTGCTGTCGGCGCTGTTCGAGCTGGCGGATCGCGAGTTCCGCCAGATCCGCGACGCCACGGCCGCCGAACTGCAGCGCGCGCCCGACGAAACCAGCGAGGCCGAGCCCGCCAGCGCCCGGCCCGCGGCCAGCGGCAGCGAGCTCAATGCCTTCACCTTCCTGAAGATCGCCAGCCATTTTTTCAAGGACGTGGAATTCGACGGCCAGAAGGTGGATCAGTTCGTGGACGACATCCGCGCCTGGGCCCCGGGTATCACCCGCGCGCGCTTCAACGCCCTGATGCGCGAGACCCTGGCCACCGTCAAGCGCTACAAGCAGTTCTACGAGGAGCGCAACCCCGAGGGCAGCTTCAACCCCTTCACCGTCATGCGCCACTGCCTGTACCTGGGCGACAAGCAGATGTTTCGTCGTGCTTTACGCAACACTTCGCGCGAAGCCTTCGAGGCCTGGTTGCAAGGCGTTGCATAGTACGCCGCAAAGGCTCAAAACGCCTTTGCGCCTACCACAAAATGTCAACCACTAACAAGTCACCCATCAAAAGAGACGTTGTTTTGTCGCCTGCGTGACGTAATATACGTAATCTTCCTACATACAAACCGGGCCGACATCTTGCATATTGTGCACTGCAACATAAAATGTGCATCCTATGCTGTACACCATATACGAATCCCAGCGCACCCTGATGGAGCCCTTCGCCGACCTGGCGCAGGCGGCTGCCAAGTTCTACAGCAACCCGCTGTCGCCCCTCAGTGAGACGCCCCTGGCCCAGCGCCTGTCCGCCGGCTACGAACTCATGTACCGCCTGGGCAAGGACTACGAGAAGCCCGAATTCAACATCCGCACCGTGGACGTGGACGGCGTCAGCTGCGCCATCCACGAGCGCATCGAAATCGACAAGCCGTTTTGCGAGTTGCGCCGATTCAAGCGCTTCTCCGACGACCCGGAAACCTTGCTCAAGCTCAAGGAGCAACCCGTGGTGCTGGTCGTCGCGCCGCTGTCCGGGCATTACGCCACGCTGCTGCGCGACACCGTGCGCTCCATGCTGCAGGGCCACAAGGTCTACATCACCGACTGGAAGAACGCACGCACCGTGCCGATGTCCGAGGGCGAATTCCACCTCGACGACTACGTGAACTACGTGCAGGACTTCATACGCCACCTGCAGGGCAAATATGGCAACTGCCACGTGATGAGCGTGTGCCAGCCCACGGTGCCGGTGCTGGCCGCCGTGTCACTCATGGCCAGCCGTGGCGAGGCCACGCCACTGACCATGACCATGATGGGCGGCCCCATCGATGCGCGCCGCTCGCCCACGGCGGTGAACAACCTGGCCTCCAAGCGCAGCTACCAGTGGTTTGAAAACAACGTCATCTACCGCGTGCCCAGCAACTTCCCGGGCGCGGGGCGGCGCGTCTACCCCGGCTTCATGCAGCACATGGGTTTCGTGGCCATGAACCCCGACCGCCACGCGACCAGCCACTATGACTACTTCAGGGATTTGATCCAGGGTGCTGGCGCCAGCGCCGAGGCACACCGCAAGTTCTACGACGAGTACAACGCCGTGCTCGACATGGACGCCAACTACTATCTGGAAACCATCAAGACCGTGTTCCAGGACTACAATCTGGTCAACGGCACCTGGGACGTGCGCGCGCCCAGCGGTGAACTCGAACGCGTGCGCCCGCAGGACATCACCGACACCGCCTTGCTGACCGTCGAGGGCGAGCTCGACGACATCTCCGGCTGCGGCCAGACCGAAGCCGCGCAGGGCCTGTGCAGCGGCATTCCTGCCGAGCGCCGCACGCACTACGAGGTCAAGGGCGCGGGCCACTACGGCATCTTCAGCGGCCGGCGCTGGCGCAACCACGTCTACCCCCAGGTGCGCGACTTCATACTCGCCAACCAACCCAGCCAGCCAGCTGCTGCGGCACGCGTGCAACGTGCGCGCACTGCCTGAGTAAAGCCATGTCATCCGCCGAGGCCGAGCTGCTGCCACTGTCATCGACAGAGGCACTGCAGGCCCTGGCGGCACGCATCAACGCGGCCCTGCCCCAGACCCAATGCACGCGCTGCGGCTATGCCGACTGCACGGCGTATGCGCAAGCCGTGGCCCGCGGCGAGGCCGCCATCAACCAATGCCCGCCCGGCGGCGCCCAGGGTGTGGCGCGTCTGGCGGCGATTACCGGCCGGCCGGTCGAGCCCTTGAGCACCGCGCATGGCCAGGAAGCCCCCCGCGCCGTGGCCGTCATCGACGAAAACTGGTGCATAGGCTGTACCTTGTGCATCAAGGCCTGCCCCACGGATGCCATCCTGGGCCTGAACAAGCGCATGCACACCGTCATCGCGCCACATTGCACGGGCTGCGAGCTGTGCATACCGGCATGCCCTGTGGACTGCATCCGCATGGAAAACGTCAGCGGCCAGGCCACCGGCTGGGCTGCCTGGTCTACCCTGCAGGCCGACCAGGCCCGGCTACGCTATCAGGCGCGGCAGCAACGCCAGCAGCTTGAGGAGCAACTGCCCCCTGACGCTCTGGTGCAGGCTGATGCGCCGTCCGATGCCGGCACGTCGGCTGCGGCAGCGCCGCAGCATGGTGATGCAAAAGCCGCCGCCATTGCCAACGCCCTGGCACGCGCCAGGACACAGCGCGCCTCACAAACGTGAGCGAGGGCATGGCCGGCATTGCGCCGTGCCAGAGCCGCCTTGACGCATGCCGCGAAAATCCGGGCTGCGACCGGCTGGCCCCGGGGCAGCATCCCCGATAATCGGTATCCATGAACCCCCTGCTCTCCCGACTGCAGCCCTACCCATTCGAGCGGCTGCGACAGCTTTTTGCGGGGGTCACCCCGCCCGCGCAGCACAGCGCCATCAGCCTGGGCATTGGCGAACCGCGCCATGCCACACCACGCTTCATCCAGGATGCGCTGGCGGCCAACCTGGCGGGCCTGGCAAGCTATCCGTCCACCATTGGCGAGCCGCGCCTGCGCCAGGCCTGCGCAGATTGGATGCAGCGCCGCTATGGCGTGGCCGTGGACGCCGCGACCCAGGTGCTGCCGGTCAACGGCTCGCGCGAGGCGCTGTTCGCCTTCACGCAAACGGTGGTCGATGCCACGCGCCCGGGCGTGACCGTGGTCTGCCCCAACCCCTTCTACCAAATCTACGAGGGCGCCGCGCTGCTGGCGGGCGCCACGCCGCATTACGCGCCCAGCGATGCCGCGCGCAACTTTGCCGTGGACTGGGACAGCGTGCCCGAGGCCGTGTGGCAGCGCACGCAGCTGCTGTTCGTCTGCTCGCCGGGCAACCCCACGGGCGCGGTGATGCCGCTTGCCGAGTGGGAAAAGCTGTTTGCGCTTAGCGACCGCCATGGTTTTGTGATTGCCTCCGATGAGTGCTACAGCGAGATCTACTTTCGCGACGAGCCGCCCCTGGGCGGGCTGGAGGCCGCGGCCAGGCTGGGGCGCAGCGACTATCGCAACCTGATGGCCTTCACCAGCCTGTCCAAGCGCAGCAATGTGCCGGGCCTGCGCAGCG
Organism: Pseudomonadota bacterium; assembly: GCA_018240995.1. GTDB lineage: Bacteria > Pseudomonadota > Gammaproteobacteria > Burkholderiales > Burkholderiaceae_C > Alicycliphilus. The sequence continues at coordinate 9,516 of JAFEES010000044.1, forward strand.
GCTTTGTGGCCGGCGACGCGGCCCTCATCAAGGCCTTTCTGCTGTACCGCACCTACCACGGCAGCGCCATGTGCCCTGCCATCCAGGCGGCCAGCGTCGCGGCCTGGGGCGACGAGGCCCATGTGCAGGAAAACCGCGCCCTGTACCGCGCCAAGTTTGCCCAGGTCACGCCGCTGCTGGCCGAAGTCATGGACGTGCAGCTGCCCGATGCCGGCTTCTACCTCTGGGCCAAGGTGCCCGAGGCGCTGGGCATGAGCGACACCGACTTCGCGCGCGAACTGCTGGCTCAATACAATGTGACGGTGCTGCCGGGCAGCTATCTGGCCCGCGAAACCGGCGGCATCAACCCCGGCGCCCAGCGCGTGCGCATGGCCCTGGTTGCCGAAGCCGATGAATGCCTGCAGGCCGCCCGACGCATCGCACAGTTCATCCGTTCCCATAGCTGATATACCCATGACCCAACAACTACAGAACCTGATCGACAACGCCTGGGACAACCGTGCCAGCCTGGCTCCCGGCTCCGCCCCCAAAGAGGTGGAAGACGCCGTGGAACACGTGATTGGCGAGCTCAACTGCGGCCGGCTGCGCGTGGCCACGCGTGAAGGCGTGGGCCAATGGACGGTGCACCAGTGGATCAAGAAGGCCGTGCTGTTGTCCTTCCGCCTGAAGGACAACGCCATCATGCGCGCCGGCGAGTTGGTGTTCTTCGACAAGGTGCAACCTAAGTTCTCCCACCTGTCACCCGACGAGATGGCCGCCACCGGCGTGCGCGTGGTGCCGCCGGCCGTGGCCCGGCGCGGCAGTTTCATCGGCAAGGGGGCCATCCTCATGCCCAGCTACGTCAACATCGGCGCCTATGTGGACGAGGGCACCATGGTCGACACCTGGGCCACCGTGGGCTCGTGCGCACAGGTGGGCAAACATGTGCACCTGTCAGGCGGCGTGGGCTTAGGGGGCGTGCTGGAGCCGCTGCAGGCCGGCCCCACCATCATCGAGGACAACTGCTTCATCGGCGCGCGCTCGGAGATCGTCGAGGGCGTGATCGTCGAGGAGAACTCCGTCATCTCCATGGGCGTGTACATCGGCAAGAGCACGCCGATCTACGACCGCGCCACGGGCGAAATCAGCTACGGCCGCGTGCCCGCCGGCTCGGTGGTGGTCAGCGGCAACCTGCCCAAGGACGGCGGGCGCTACAGCATGTACGCGGCCATCATCGTGAAGAAGGTGGACGCCAAGACGCGCGCCTCCACCAGCCTGAACGACCTGCTGCGCGACTGACGGCGCCAGCGGACCGCAGCGCACAAGACAAGCAACCACGCGAGAGGGAACCCAAGCATGAGCACGATGGAACGCATATTGCGCCTGATGGGCGAGAAGAGGGCCTCCGACGTCTACCTGTCGGCGAATGCGCCGGCCCTCATCAAGATCAACGGCGAGTGCGTGCCCATCAACAACCAGCTGCTGCCGCCGGATGCGCCGCGCAACCTGCTGGCCGAGATCGTGCCGCCCGACCGCATCGAGGAGCTGGAAGAAACCGGCGAGCTCAACATGGGCGTGCCGCTGGCCGGCGTGGGGCGCTTTCGCGTCAGCGCCATGCGCCAGCGCGGCACCTATGCCGTGGTGATCCGCTTCATCGCGCAGGAAATCCCGCGGCTGTCCACATTGAGCCTGCCGCCGGTGCTCAGCGAGCTGATCATGGAAAAGCGTGGCCTGATCCTGGTCGTAGGCGCCACGGGCTCGGGCAAGAGCACGACGCTGGCGGCCATGCTCGACGAGCGCAACGAGGCCATGACGGGCCATATCCTGACCGTCGAAGACCCGGTCGAATACCAATTCAAGAACAAGAAGTCCATCGTCAACCAGCGCGAGATCGGCCAGGACACGCAGTCGCTGCAGACGGCGCTGAAGAACGCCCTGCGCCAGGCGCCCGACGTGATCCTGATCGGCGAGATCCGCGACCGCGAGACCATGTCCGCCGCCATCGCCTATGCGCAGTCAGGCCACCTGTGCCTGGCCACGCTGCACGGCAACAACAGCTACCACGCACTGAACCGCATCCTGTCGTTCTACCCCGTGGAGGTGCGTTCCACCATGCTGGGCGACCTGGCATCGGCGCTGAAGGCCATCATCTCGCAGCGCCTGGTGCGCACCAAGTCGGGCGAACGCCTGCCCGCGGCCGAGGTCATGCTCAACACCAAGCTGGTGGCCGACCTGGTGGAGCAAGGCGACTTCTCCGGCGTGCGCGAGGCCATGGAAAAGTCCATGGCCGAAGGCTCGCAGACCTTCGAGGAAGCCCTTGCGCAGCTAATCCTGGCCGACCGGATCGACCGCAAGGAAGGCCTGGCCTACGCCGATTCGCCCACCAACCTCATGTGGCGCCTGCAAAACGATTTCAGCATCGCCGCCAAGGCCGCCCAGGCCAGCAAAGAAGCCAGCCAGCCCCATGAGGACGACGAGCCCTCGTTCACCGAAATCGTGCTGGACGTCAAGCCAGCCTGAAGCCGCACCCCCTGCCCGCCAATGTCCCCCACCCTGTCACTGACCGAACAACTGATTGCCCGCCCCTCCGTCACCCCGCAGGACGAAGGCTGCCTGAATCTGCTCGCCGAAAGGCTGGCGCCCCTGGGCTTTACCTGCGAGCGCCTGGACAGCGGGCCGGCCGACTTCCGCGTCAGCAACCTTTGGGCAAAACGCGCTGCAACGCCCGATGGCACCGCGTCAGAGGCTATAAAAACCATAGTTTTTGCGGGCCATACCGACGTCGTGCCTACCGGCCCCGTGGAGCAATGGGCCAGCCCGCCCTTTACGCCCACCCATCGCGACGGACGCCTGTACGGCCGCGGCGCCAGCGACATGAAGACCTCCATCGCCGCCTTCGTGGTCGCGGTCGAGGAATTCCTGGCCGCCACGCCCGAGCCGGCCATCGCCATCGCCTTTTTGCTCACCAGCGACGAGGAAGGCCCGTCGGTGGATGGCACGAAGGTCGTCGTGGAAGCCCTGCGCGCGCGCGGCGAACGGCTGGACTGGTGCATCGTGGGCGAACCCACCTCGGTGGAGGCCACCGGCGACATGATCAAGAACGGCCGCCGCGGAACGCTCTCGGGCCGACTCACCGTGAAGGGCGTGCAAGGCCACATCGCCTACCCGCATC
>JAFEES010000450.1 GCA_018240995.1 Pseudomonadota bacterium
TGCCGTATGCGCTGCGCTCGTGCATGGCGGCGCTGCAGCAGGTGCATGTGTCGCTCGAAGAGGCGGCGCAGAGCGTGGGTGCGTCGCGCCTGTCCACCATCCGCCGCGTGATGGTGCCGCTGATGGCCGGCGGCATTCTGGCGGGCTTTGTCACCAGCTTCATCACCGCGGCGGTGGAGTTGTCGGCCACGCTGGTGCTGGTCTCCACCGAAAGCCAGGCGCCGATGAGCCTGGGCATCTATCTGTACATGCAGAGCATCGCCGGGCGCGGCCCCGGGGCGGCGCTGGGCGTGCTGGCCGTCGTCGTCGTCGGCCTGGGCACGTATTTCTCGCACCGCTTTGTCGAGCGCTCGCGCACCACTGTCACCACCACCTCCAAGGCCTGACCATGATCCGCAACCAAGCCTCCCTCGAATGCCGGCACATCAGCCTGTCCTACGGCAGCACGCCGGTGCTGCGCGACGTCAACCTGAAGATCGAGCCGGGCGAGTTCTTCGCGCTGCTCGGGCCGTCGGGCTCGGGCAAGTCCACGCTCTTGCGCCTGATTGCCGGATTCAACCAGCACCAGAGCGGCGAGCTGCTGATCGATGGCCAGGACATCTCGGGCGTGCCGCCGCACCGGCGCAACGTCGGCATGGTGTTTCAGAACTACGCGCTGTGGCCGCACATGACGATTTGGGACAACGTGGCCTTCGGCCTGGTGGAGCGGCGCGAGAGCCGCGACACCATCCGCCGCAAGGTGGGCGCGGCGCTGGAGCTGGTGGGGCTGCAAGACTACGCCAGGCGCCGGCCCGGCCAGCTGTCGGGCGGGCAGCAGCAGCGCGTGGCGCTGGCGCGCACCATCGTGATCGAGCCCAAGCTGCTGCTGCTCGACGAGCCGCTGTCCAACCTCGACAAAAAGCTGCGCGTGCAGATGCGCGAGGAGCTCAAAAACCTGCAGCGCACGCTGGGGCTGACGACCATCTTCGTCACCCACGACCAGGAGGAGGCAATGACCACCGCCGACCGCATGGCCGTGCTCGACGGTGGCGTGCTGCAGCAGGTGGGTACGGCCGCGGGGCTGTACGACTATCCGCAAAACCGCTTTGTGGCCGGTTTCGTTGGCACCGCCAATGTGCTCGAAGGCGAGGTGCTGGCGGGTGGGGGCGAGATGCTGGCCTTTGACGCGCGCGGGCTGGGGCGGCTGGTGTTGCCGCGTCCGGTGGACGAGGCGCCCGCGCCGGGTGCGGCGGCGCTGGCGTTTCGGCCGCACCAGGTGCACATCGCGGTGCGCGACGAGCAGGGCGACGCCTTGCGTGTGTGGATCGACGGCCAGGTCGAGAGTGCCGAATTTCTGGGCGAATTTGCGCGCTACCGCGTGCGCGTGGGCGAGCTGGCGCTGGTGGCCGACCAGCCGCACTACGCCGGCATTGCCATGTTCGTCCCCGGCGCACCGGTGCGCCTGGGGATCGACCCGACGCAGCTGCGCTACCTGGCCCGCTGAACTGGTTACGCTTGGCGCATGGAGATTTACCAGGTTCGTGCCTTTGCCACAGCCGCCCAGCTGGGCAGTCTGACGCGCACGGCCGAGGCGCTGCACCTGACGCAGCCGGCGATCACCGCGCAGATCAAGGCGCTGGAGGAAGAGCTGGGCGTGGCGCTGTTCGACCGCCGGCCCGGGCGCATCAGCCTGACGCGTGCCGGCGAGCAGCTGCTGCCCGCAGCCGAGCAGCTGCTGACGGCCGCCGGCCACCTGCTGGGCCGCGCGCGCGAGCTGCAGGGCGAGGTGACCGGCAGCTTCACGCTGGGCACCGTGGCCGACCACGACAGCCTGCGCCTGGGCACGCTGCTGGCGCAGCTGGTGCTGGCGCTACCGCTTCTCTATATCCGCACCCGCACCGGTGCCGCCGAAGAGCTGCGAG
>JAFEES010000451.1 GCA_018240995.1 Pseudomonadota bacterium
CGGTACAGGGGCTGCGTGGCCTGCAGGCCCAGCGTTTGTCCGGGGCTGTTGACCCGCACGTCGGCCAGGGGCGGGCGCGTCATGTCGGTGCGCGTGTAGTTGGCACCGCCCGTCAGGGCCGCGCTGGGCAGCAGGCCGGCGCGCGCCTGATCTGCGCGCGCACCTGCGGCCTGCAGCTGTGCCTGCGCTGCCTGCCAGGCGGCATCGTAGCCGCGTGCCTGATCCACCATGGCGGACAGGCTTTGCGCCTGTGCAGTGCCCGCAGCCGCGGTGCACAGGGCATATACGGCGCTCATGACTAGGGTGGAGGAGGTAAACCGCTGCAGTGCTTTCATGGCGTTGTGGTGGCTGTGGATGTTTGAAGGTTGGGGTTGTGGCGGCGACTGTCAGTAGTGCGGCACGGCCGGGTCGCGTTCGTGCGACCAGGCGTCAATGCCGCCGGTGATGTTGGCCACCTGCTCAAAGCCGCTTTGCACCAGGAAGGCAGCCACGCGCAGGCTGCGCATGCCGTGGTGGCACAGGCAGGCAGTGGGGCGGCCGGGATCGAGTTCGCGCAGGCGCCCCGGCAGCTGGCCCATGGGAATGGCCACGAGCTCGAAACCCTGAGGCGCCACGCTGGCAGTCTGCAGCTCCCAGGGTTCGCGCACGTCCAGCACCAGCGGGCTTTCTGCTGCATGCCCAAGCAGCCAATCGGCCAGCTGGGCGGGGCGTACGTGGTCGATCATGCAATGGGGTGGCCGGATGCGGCGCTCAGAACTTGAAGGAAGAGGGCTCGGGGAAGTGGCGCAGGCGCGGCACCACCACGTCCCAGGGCTGGCTGGTCTCGAAGCGCTCCCCCTGGCGGCGCACGATGGTGGCGCGCATCATGGGCTCCTGGCCGACATAGGCGCCCAGGCGACCGCCGTCGCGCAGCAGGGCCAGCAGTTTTTGCGGCACCTCGGCCACGGAGCCGCTGAGCACGATGACGTCGAACGGGCCGTCCGGAACCGGGTCGCGTGCACCGTCGGCCTGGCGCACATCGGCGTTGGCCACACCGGCGCTGCGCAGGTTCTCGCGCGCAAACTCGGCCAGGTCGGGGTCGATTTCCAGCGTCACCACGCGTTCGGCGCAGGCCGCCAGCAGCGCCGCCATGTAGCCCGAGCCGGCGCCGATCTCCAGCACGCGGTCGGTGGGCTGCACTTGCAGGTCTTGCAGCATGCGCGCATCCACGCGTGGCGCGAGCATGACCTGGCCCAGGCGCGCGGCCTCCTGTGCGTCGGGATTGAGCGGAATTTCGGTGTCGATAAAGGCCAGGCCCTGGTAGCTGGGCGGCACGAAATCTTCGCGGCGCACGCGCGACAGCAGCTCGAGCACGCCGGTGTCGAGCACGTTCCAAGGACGAATCTGCTGCTCCACCATGTTGTAGCGGGCCTGCTCGACGCTGTCGTGGATGTCGGTGGACGTGTTCAGAGGCAAGTTCATGGAGTACTCCGGAAGGCGGTCACGGTGGTCGGATAAACCTGCGATTTTAGGCCGAGCGCACGCACAGCCCCTGCAAAACGTTGTCAGCTTGCACGCGAATGTATTCCTGAGGCGAAAAACGCTCGGCGTTCGGAATGCACACCGAAGGCGTGGACTGCGAAAACATCAGGAACATGAGCGGCGCCAGCACCAGGTACACGGCGTGATCCAGGTCCAGCGGGCGCAGCTCGCCGCGATCCATGCCGCGCTGCAGCACGCGGCGTATCAGGCGGTGCCCGGGCTCCACCACCTCATGGCGGTAGAAACTGGCGATCTCGGGGAAGTTGTTGGCCTCGCTGAGCATGAGCCTGCCCAGGCCCACGGCCCTGGTGGAGCCTATGCGCTGCCACCAGGTTTCGAAGCAGTAGCGCACCAGCTCCTGGCTCGTGCCC
>JAFEES010000452.1 GCA_018240995.1 Pseudomonadota bacterium
TGCAGGTCGATCTTGATCTGGCTGTGGGCGCGCGCGAAATGCCCCAGGTCTTCGGGCAGGAACTGCACGATGGCCGAGATGTTGGCGTGCATGCGCACATGGCCGCGCACGCCCTCGGCGTATTCCGAGAGCTCGCCCTGCATGCGCTCCAGGCCGAACAGCACCGTGCGCGCGTGGTGCAGCAGGCTCTCGCCCGCGGGCGTCAGCGTCACGCCGCGGCTGTGGCGGTACAAGAGCTGGGTGTCCACGGCGGCTTCCAGGTCGGACAGGCGCTTGCTCACGGCCGAGGCGGCGATGAACTCGCGCTCCGCCGCGCGGCCAATGCTGCCCAGTTCGCACACGGCGACGAACAGCTGCAGCGAGGTCAGGTCGATACGGCGCGCAAAACTGCGCTCGGAACTTTTCATGGGGGGTATCTTCTCATTTTGAGAAGGTTTGTGCCATTGTCCCCTATGAATCAATGGTTGGCCATCACTATGCGCGATGGCAACCCTCTTCGTGGGACTCATTCACGGGGCTGTGGGGGGCCGCGCCATCGGCAGGGCGCTGCCGTAGGATGGCGAGGCTATTGCCGGAGACAGAGTGATGACTTGGAACAACGCGCGCCAATGGCTGCAGACCCTGGTGTCCTTCGACACCACCAGCCGCAATTCCAACCTGGCCCTGATCGCCTGCGTCCATGAGGCGCTGGCCGGCCTAGGCGTGCAGGCCGAGCTGATGCATTCGCCCGACGGGGGCAAGGCCAACCTGTTCGCCAGCCTGCCGGCGCAGGGCGGCGGCACGCAGGGCGGCATCGTGTTGTCCGGCCACACCGACGTCGTGCCGGTGGACGGCCAGGACTGGGACAGCGACCCGTTCACGCTGGTGGAGCACGAGGGCCGCCTGTACGGCCGCGGCAGCGCCGACATGAAGGGCTTCATCGCCACGGCGCTGGCACTGGTGCCCGAATTTCTGGCCATGCCCCGCGCCCGGCCGTTGCACCTGGCCCTGTCGTACGACGAAGAAGTGGGCTGCGTCGGCGCGCCGGTGATGATCCACGCGCTCAAGCAGCGCGGCGCCCGGTTCGACGGCTGCGTGGTGGGCGAGCCCACCGGCATGCAGGTGGTGGTGGCGCACAAGGGCATACAGCTGTACCGCTGCCGCGTGCATGGCCGGGCGGCGCATTCCTCGCTCACGCCGCGCGGCTGCAACGCCATCGAGCATGCCGCGCGCCTGATCTGCCGCATCCGCGACCTGGCCGACGAATTCAAGGCCAGCGGCCCGTACGACGAGTGCTACGACGTGCCCTTCACCACCATGACCACCAACCAGATCCACGGCGGCATTGCGGTCAACACCATTCCCGACCTGTGCGAGTTCGCCTATGAGTTCCGCAACCTGCCGGGAATGCCAGGCGCGGCCATCCAGGGCCGCATCGAGGCCTATGTGCGCGACGAGCTGCTGCCGCGCATGCAGGGCGAATACGCAGACGCGCGCATAGAGTTGGAGGCGCGCGCCGGCGCACCGGCTCTGGAGGCGGCGGAGGAGGCCGCCATCACCCAACTGGTGCGGGCGCTGACGGCCGACCAGGGCCGGCGCAAGGTGGGCTATGGCACCGAGGCCGGACTGTTCCAGGGCGCCGGCATACCGACCGTAGTCTGCGGCCCGGGCTCCATCGAGCAGGCGCACAAGCCCAATGAGTTCGTGGAGCTGTCCCAGCTCGCCGCCTGCGAGCGCTTCCTGCGCGGGCTGGGGCGGTCGCTATAGGGCTATAGGCGGGCCGACCGCCGGTCGGGCCGAGACTGCACCTGCCCTCTCAGAAGGCGTGGGTATCTATACAGCTTTTGAGTAACCCACAACGCTTGATTGACGCGGGTTTCGCTCCCTCTCCCCTCGCGGGAGAGGGTTGGGG
>JAFEES010000453.1 GCA_018240995.1 Pseudomonadota bacterium
TACCTGGCTGCGGTGTTTCGCTCCCTTATGCAGACGCTCTCGATAGTTTCGATTGAGGCTATTCGAGAGCTAACGCCGTTCTCGCCGGCTGAAGCAAACTTGACGCAGTTGGTTCCTCGGTTTGCGCAGCCGTCGGAAGGTCTTTATGGCGAAATTCTCGAAGTCGCCATTTCATCGATTCGCAGTCACGCCACGAAGAATTTCATGGTTGGCTGGTTTGAGGTCACAGAAGGCGCTCACCAGTGCTTTTCAAAAGACCTAAATGCTTGGGTTGAATTTCGCAATAAAAAGCCAGCGCACGGTGTTCTATCACGCGCAGATGCGCAGCTCTGGGTGCCCAAGCTCATTGACCTTACCGAACGCGCGTTACGCTGCTTCTCCAACGCGCTGCCCGTTATTGACGGAGCGAAACTTCGAGTTTCTCTCGGCGATTCCGAATTCAATCTCGTAACGCCACTCATTTACCACGGCAGAGCCATTGTGGTTGCCGGAATTACGCCTCGTAAAGGGATCTGGAAGCTCAAAGGTCAATTTCTAAACGTGGACGTTTCCGATGAGGTCATGCTTGATTTGCCGTCGAATACGGTTTTCGATGTCGGGGTGGAACTCGGTTCATTGCGCTTCGACTTGAAAGACGTTGACGTTGGCGACCGCGTTCAATCCGTCTACTACAACGTTCCTGTCCGCCAGACTGATACGTTTGAAGGGCGAACTAAAGAGCTCGACACCCTCAAGGAGTGGATGAAAGACGAAGACACGCGGTATTGTCTGATTTATGGAGACGGCGGGTTTGGCAAGACGACGCTTGCACTCGAATTCCTAAACCGCCTGCTCGAAGGAGAAATCGAAGTCGATGGAAAGTTCCCGAGCGTCATTAGCTACTACAGCTCGAAGATGACGCGCTGGACATCCGACGGATTGGTGCACTTCAAGGGTGTTTCAGATGCAATGGAAGACAGCATTCGAGAACTTCTCCTGTGTCTTTATCCCGTAATTGAAAAGAAGTGGTATCAGGTATCGGGTACCGCACTCATCGATAAAGTCGCGGGTGAATTAGCCGAACAAAAATTCCAGCGCGATGACGTGCTCTTAGTGTTGGACAACACAGAGACGCTCGCCACTTCGCCCGAAAAAGTCGAAGAGCTCTCTGACTTCTTCAAGAAAGCGGGCAAGAAGGTGGGGCGCATCTTGATAACGTCTAGGCGACGCGAGTTCCTCCCTGCTACAGGAATTCAAGTGGCGGGCCTCTCTGACGCTGAGGCTCTTCGATTGATGCGGCGCCTTGGAAACGAGTACGCCGCTGTCGCAATCAATCAAGCAGGCGACCCGTGGCTACGCCAAGTATGTGCACAGCTAACTAACAAACCGTTGTTGATTGACACCTTGGTCAAGTACATCGCGCGTTCTGGAAGCGGCATTGACGCGGCACTTGAGCAAATCATGCGAAAAACGAGCGACGAGTTGCTTGAGTTCCTATATCAAGACGCGTGGATGCGCATTGATGACCTTCGGCGAAGGGTCTTCCTCATCCTCGTTTCGTTGGCATGTCCAATCGATGGCCGATGCGTAGGCGATGCTTGCCAAGAGGTTGGATTGCAGCATGTCGATTTCCAGTCCGGACTGGACGAAACCTACTTCGTTACCACGACAGACCGTGGCGCAACATACGATGTGGAAATCGTAGAACTGGCAAAGCAGTTTTTTCTGAAGCAGCTCCAAAGGGTTGATGCAGCTGGCCGTGACGAAATCAAGAGGATCGCAGAGAAAGTCGACAAGCAGGCATTGCGTCGGGAGCAACTCGAGAAGGCATATGTTCGGGATCGCGTAGCAGATGCTTTCCGAAGCCAGTATGCCAAGGCAGCAAAGATTGCC
>JAFEES010000454.1 GCA_018240995.1 Pseudomonadota bacterium
CGTCCTTGCCCGCCTTGTCCTTGTGGCGCAGGCGCTTGTAATGGTTGTACACGGCCACGGCCAGCGTGCGCTTGGCCTTTTCCTGGCCGATCACGTAGCTGTCCAGATTGGACTTGATCTCGGCCGGCGTGGGCAGGTCGCCGCGGCCCTCGCGCGCCGCCTCACCCGCGGGCTGTTCGTCGCGGATGATCTCGTTGCACAGGTCAATGCACTCGTCGCAAATAAAGACGGAGGGTCCGGCGATCAGCTTCTTTACCTCGTGCTGGCTTTTGCCGCAGAAAGAGCAGTAAAGGGTTTTCTCGCTGGAGGAGCCTTTTTTATCGGCCATGGAAGCAATGCCTTATGACAGGGAAGGTCGTGAAGATGATAACGAAATAAAAACGGCGCTTCCCGCAGGGGGAAACGCCGCACCCGTGCAGGCAAGCACTCAGGGGCGCTTGGAGATCACCTGGTCGACGATGCCGTAGTCGCGCGCCTCGTCGGCGGTCATGAAGTAGTCGCGCTCGGTGTCGGCCTTGACCTTCTCCATTGGCTGGCCGGTGCGCTCGGCCAGGATGCGGTTCATCTGATCCTTGGTGCGCAGAATGTCGCGCGCATGGATCTCGATGTCGGTGGCCTGGCCGCGTGCGCCGCCCAGCACCTGATGGATCATGATCTTGGAGTTGGGCAGCGAAAAACGCTTGCCCTTGGCGCCAGCGGCCAGCAAAAAGGCTCCCATGCTGGCGGCAAAGCCGCAGCACAGGGTGGACACGTCGGGCTTGATGAACTGCATGGTGTCGTAGATCGCCATGCCGGCCGTGACGCTGCCACCGGGGGAGTTGATGTAGAACGAAATGTCCTTGTCCGGGTTCTCGCTTTCCAAGAACAAGAGCTGCGCCACCACCAGGTTGGCGGTCTGGTCGTTGACCTCGCCCACCAGGAAGATCACACGCTCCTTGAGCAGGCGCGAATAAATGTCATAGGACCGCTCGCCGCGGCCCGACTGCTCGATGACCATGGGAATCATGCCCAGGGCCTGCGTTTCCAATGCGCTCATGTATGTCTCCAGTCAGGCGGTACCGTATTCAGAAAAAATAACATGGGGCCTGTGCCGCAAAGCACAAGCCCCGCAGGGTTGCGTCGGCGGCGCGCCCTGCCCGGGCGCACCACCGGCATGCATCAGGCCTGGCCCATCAGCTCGTCGAAGGACACGGCCTTTTCGTTGACCTTGGCCTTCGCCAAAACGTAGTCGGTGACGTTGTTTTCAACCACCACGGCCTCCACCTCGGCCAGACGCTGGCGGTCGCTGAAGTACCAGCGAATCACGTCCTCGGGCTTTTCGTAGCTGGCGGCCAGCTCGTCCACATGGGCCTTGAGCTGCTCAGGCTTGGCGTGCAGCTCGTTGGCACGCACCAGCTCGGCAACCACCAGGCCCAGGCGCACGCGGCGCTCGGCCTGCGGGCGGAACACGTCCTCGGGGATCTCGGCCTTGTCGGCGTCCTTGATGCCGCGCTGCTTCAGGTCGGCACGGGCGGCGTCCAGCAGGCGGGCCACCTCGGCCTGCACGCTGGCGTTGGGCAGATCCAGCTCGGCCTTGGCAACCAGGGCATCCATCACGGCGGCCTTGTTGCGCGCCAGCAGGCGGAACTTGACCTCGCGCTCCAGGTTTTTCTTGATGTCGGTGCGCAGGCCTTCCACGGTGCCGTCGGCAATGCCCAGCGACTTGGCCAGTTGCTCGTTGACCTCGGGCAGGTGGGCGGCCTCGATCTTCTTCACGGTGACCAGGAAATCGGCCGTCTTGCCGGCCACGTCCTTGCCGTGATAGTCGGCGGGGAAAGCCAGCGGGAAGGTCTTGCTTTCGCCCGCCTTCATGCCGCGCACGGCGTCCTCGA
>JAFEES010000455.1 GCA_018240995.1 Pseudomonadota bacterium
GCGGGAGAGGGTTGGGGAGAGGGGGCAGGCAAGGCTTTGCTCCCAGACTCCCCCCTCTCCCCCGGCCCCTCTCCCGCGAGGGGAGAGGGGAGGGCCCAGCGCAGGGACTTGTGTAGATACCCATGCCCTCAAGGGGAAGGCGGGGATGGAGGCCGGAGCGCCGGCATCTTGCCCGCAGCAAGGCGTGGCTGGCCCCACCCCAACCCTCCCCCGGCGGGGGAGGGGGCAATGCGCCACGGCAGGCCGTGGCATAACGGCTGACACCCATGGATCAGTTCTGGCTCCAGATCGTGCAATGGCTCCACACCGTGGGCCTGCACCTCGACGCCGGCACCGCCCAGGCGGTGGCCGACGGAGCCGCACGCGCCACGCACCAGCTGGACATGCCCGCCCTGCTGGCGCTGGCCGCGGCGCTGGGCTGGGCCAGTGGCATCAGGCTGTATGCCGTGGTGTTCCTGGTCGGCGGCATGGGCGCGCTGGGCTGGATCGCGCTGCCGCCGGGCCTGGCCGTGCTGCAGCACCCAGTGGTGCTGGTGGCCAGCGGTTTCATGCTGTGTGTCGAATTCTTTGCCGACAAGCTGCCATGGCTGGACAGCGCCTGGGACGCGCTGCACGCCTTCATCCGCGTGCCGGCGGGCGCGCTGCTGGCGGCCGGCGTGTTTGGTGCCGACCACGCCAGCATGGCCGTGGCGGCCGGGCTGCTGGGTGGCACGCTGTCGGCTACGGCCCTGGCCACCAAGATGACGGCGCGCGCCGCCGCCAATACCTCGCCCGAACCGTTTTCCAACTGGGGGCTGTCCTTCCTGGAGGACGGCCTGGTCGTCGGCATGGTGTGGCTGGCAACCCAGCATCCGGTGGCCTTCGGCTTCGCGCTGGTCGCGGCGCTGGCCGTTTCGGCGCTGCTGCTGGTGGTGCTCTTCAAGTTTCTGCGCGCCGTGTTGCGGCGCGTTTTCTCCCTGTTTTCTGCTTCTGCCAAGGTGGCCTGAATGTTTACAAAAATCCTGATTGCCAACCGTGGTGAAAACGGTTGCGCAGCAACCGTTTCAATACATCGCCTGGCACGCGCAGCGTGCGCAGGCGATTTCAACGCGGAGGTGACCCATGTTTAACAAGATCCTGATTGCCAACCGCGGTGAAATCGCCTGCCGAGTGGCCGCCACGGCGCGCCGCATGGGCGTGAAGACCGTCGCCGTGTACTCCGACGCCGACGCGAATGCCAAGCATGTCGCCGCCTGCGATGAGGCGGTGCACATTGGCGCCAGCGCCCCCAAGGACAGCTACCTGCGCTGGCAGGCCATCATCGAGGCGGCGCAGCAGACGGGCGCGCAGGCGATCCACCCCGGCTACGGTTTTCTGAGTGAGAACGAAGACTTCGCCCAGGCCTGTGCCGCGGCCGGCCTGGTCTTCATCGGCCCGCCCGCCAGCGCCATCCAGGCCATGGGGCTGAAGGCCGAGTCCAAGCGCCTGATGGCCAAGGCCAGCGTGCCCTTGGTGCCGGGCTACCAGGGCGAGGACCAAGACCCCGCCCTGCTGCAGCGCGAGGCCGACGCCATCGGCTACCCCGTGCTCATCAAGGCCAGCGCCGGCGGCGGCGGCAAGGGCATGCGCCTGGTGGAAAAGACCGAAGACTTCGCCGCGGCGCTCGAATCGTGCAAGCGCGAGGCCATCAACAGCTTCGGCAACGACGCCGTGCTGGTCGAGAAATACGTGCTGCGCCCGCGCCATATCGAGATCCAGGTGTTCGGCGACCAGCACGGCAACTGCGTCTACCTGTTCGAGCGCGACTGCTCGGTGCAGCGCCGTCACCAGAAGGTGCTGGAAGAAGCCCCCGCGCCTGGCATGACC
>JAFEES010000456.1 GCA_018240995.1 Pseudomonadota bacterium
CCCCCTTCAGTACTACTGGCACCGCGACACGGTTTTTGAGTTCTACCAACAGATGGCCGAGTCGCCGGTGGACATCGTCTATCTGGGCGAGGCCGTGTGCTCGCGCCGCCATGAGCTCAAGCAAAGCGACTGGCTGGACATTGCCCGCATGCTGCAAGGCGCCGGCAAGCAGGCCGTGCTGTCCACCATGGTGCTGCTCGAATCCACCAGCGACGTGGCCGACATGCACAAGATCGTGCGTGACGAGGAATTCCTCATAGAGGCGAATGACATGGGCGCGGTGCACAACCTGGCCGGCAAGCGCGCGTTCGTCGCCGGGCCGCAGCTCAACGTCTTCAACGCCGACACCCTGGCCTGGATGGCCGACCTGGGCGCCACGCGCTGGGTGATGCCGCTGGAGATGCGGCACAGCGACCTGGCGGCGCTGCTGCGCGCCCGGCCCGCGGGGCTGCAGACCGAGGTCTTCGCCTACGGCCGCATGCCGCTGGCGTTTTCGGCGCGCTGCTTCACCGCGCGCCACTACAACCTGCCCAAGGACGACTGCGGCTTTCGCTGCATCGAGCACCCGGACGGGCAGCTGCTGCAGACGCGCGAGAAAGAGGCCTTTCTGGTCATCAACGGCATACAGACCCAGTCGGCGCGCGTGCACAACCTGATCCAGGACATACCCTCGCTGCGCGCCGCGGGCGTGGACATCCTGCGCCTGTCGCCGCAGTCGCAGCACATGGACAAGATCATTGCCGCGTTCGACAGCGCCAGGCGCACGGGGCAGGCCGGCCCCGACGCGCTGCAGGCCATGCGCCCCTACATGCCCGATGCCGCGTGCAACGGCTACTGGCATGGCAAGCCGGGGCTGGATCTGGTCGAGGCCGCCCTGGCCTGAACACACGAGAAGGATGCACCCCATGAGCGCCACCCCACCCGCCCCCTTCACCCTGCCCGGCCCCGTGGGCGCGCTGCTGTCGCGCCTGCCGGCCTATCCCGGCTCCACGCTGCTGGTGGCCGCCATCAACTTCGCCCTGGCCCGCCAGCTGCCGCAGGACGTGAAGGACATGCTGCAGGGCAAGAGCCTGTCTATCCGCGTGCGCGACGCGCGCGTGGCCTTCGACTTCACCTGGAACGGCAGCCGCTTCGCCCCCACCCGGCCCCAGGCCAGCCCAGACCTGGCCATCAGCGCCAACGCCCAGGACTTTCTGCTGCTGGCCCAGCGCCGCCAGGATCCGGATACGCTGTTCTTCAACCGCCGCCTGGTGATGGAGGGAGATACCGAGCTGGGCCTGGTGGTGAAGAACGCGCTGGACGCGCTGGAGCTACCCGTGCTCGACCCGCGCGAGTGGACGCCGCGCGCCGTGCTGGCGCGCAAGGCGCCACACCTGGCGCGCCAGCTGCCGCCGCTGCCGCGCTTCCTCGGGGGCCGGCCGTGACCGACCCTGCCTCGACGCCCGCGCCGCCGCTGGTCTATTCCTGCTCCGGCTGCTCCAGCGCGGCGCAGCTGGCCAACCATGTGGCGGTGCAAATGGATCGGCGCGGCCTGGCCGAGATGTCGTGCATCGCCGGCGTGGGCGGCGACGTGCCCAAGCTGGTGCAGCTCGCCAAGAGCGGCCGCCCCGTCATTGCACTCGATGGCTGCCCGCTGGAATGCGTGCGCAATTCACTGGCGCGCCACAGCGTCACGCCGGCACGCCACTACCAGCTGCACAAGTACGGCGTGAAGAAGCGCAACCACCAGGATTTCGACCCAGCCCAGGCCGCCGAGGTGCTGGCGCATGTGCAGGCCGACCTGGCCGACAACCCGCTGGGCGGCGCGCATGACTGAGCCGCGCCGCATCATCGTCGGCATC
>JAFEES010000457.1 GCA_018240995.1 Pseudomonadota bacterium
TTGGTGGCGTTTTGACGTGCCTTTCGGGCACGGCCAATTTCCTCTCAGCCTCTGACGCGAAGCGACATAGTTCCCGGCCGGCACTTGCGCGCCTGCGGGGAAATGCTGCGGCACCCCCGGCGCCGCCTGTGCCACCATGGCGCGGGCGCAAGGAGACAAGAGCATGGCGACAGCGGCGGCGGACATCCTGGTCATCGGTGGTGGTCTGGCGGGCCTGGTGACGGCCCTGGAGGCCCTGCGCGCCGGCCGGCGCGTGCTGCTGGTTGACCGCGACACGCCCGAGCGCCTGGGTGGCCTGGCGCTGTGGGCCTTTGGCGGCATGGCGCTGGTGGGCACGCCGCTGCAGGCGCGCCTGAAGATCCCCGACACGCCCGACCGGGCCCTGGCCGACTGGCTGCGCTTTGGCGCGCTGGACGCCGATGAGCACTGGCCGCGCCAATGGGCGCGCCACTACGTGGAGCAGTCGCGCCCCCAGGTCTACGACTGGCTGGTGGGCCAGGGCCTGAGGTTCATGCCCGCCGTGAACTGGGTGGAGCGCGGCATGTACGGCGAGGGCAACAGCCTGCCGCGCTACCACGTCCTCTGGGGCACGGCGCGTGAGCTGGTGCGGCGCCTGCTGGCCGCGCTGCGACAGGCGGGCGACGCGGGCCGGCTGACGCTGCTGCCGCGCCACCGCGTGCTGCGCCTGGAGCACCAGGGCGGGCAGCTGTGCGGCGCCCTGGCCTGCAACGAACTGAGCGGTGAGCCACTGCGGCTGCTGGCGCCCGTGGTGGTGCTGGCCATGGGCGGCATCAATGGCAGCCATGACGAGGCGCGCCGCAACTGGCCCCGTGGCAGGCCTCTGCCCGCGGCCATGCTCAACGGTGCCCACCCCTTTGCCGATGGCCGGCTGCACCATGATGCGGCCGGCCTGGGCGCACGCATCACGCATGCCGGCGAGATGTGGAACTACGCCGCGGGATTTCCCCATCCCTATCCGCATTTCCCGGGTCATGGGCTGTCGGCCATCCCCTGCAAGTCGGCGCTGTGGTTGGACCACAGTGGCCGGCGCATCGGCCCGCAGCCATTGGTGACGGGCTTTGACACGCACTGGTTGTGCCAGCAGGTGGCCGCCCAAGCCAAGCCCTGGACCTGGCATCTGCTGAACTGGCGCATCGCCGCCAAGGAGTTCGCCATCTCGGGTGCCGAGCACAACCCGCGCATCCGCGACCGGCAGCTGCCGGCCTTCATCATGGAAACGCTGTTCGGCAACCACCGCCTGGTGCGCCAGATGCAGCGCCAGAGCGCGCATTTCCTGGTCGCCGACAGCCTGGCCAGCTTGGCCGAAAAGATGAATGCCCTGACCTGCTCGCACGATGTGCAGGCCGCCACGCTGCAGGCCACGGCCGACGCCTTCGACGCCAACTTTGCCCGGGGCAACAGGCTGGAAAACGACGACCAGATCCGCCGCATACTGCATGCGCGCCAATGGGGGCCGGATCGCCTGCGCACCGCCAAGCCCGCGCCGCTGCAGATGAAAGGCGCCGGGCCGTTCATTGCCATCCAGATGCAGCTCATCACGCGCAAGAGCCTGGGCGGGTTGCAGACCGATTTGCACAGCCGCGTGCTCGATGGCGCGGGCGCGCCCATGTCCGGGCTGTACTGCGTGGGCGAGGCGGCGGGCTTTGGCGGCGGCGGCGCCAGCGGCAGGCGCTCGCTGGAGGGCACCTTCCTGCCCGGCTGCATCCTCACCGCGCGCGCCGCCGCAAGTCATATCGTGAATGCCTGACTATGTACTGCCGCAGATGCCCCTCACCCCTCCCGGGGGCACAGCAAGACGCTGTGCTCTTCA
>JAFEES010000458.1 GCA_018240995.1 Pseudomonadota bacterium
GCAGCGGCCTGTTTGCCTCCTGCGACGAGCTGGCTGGCAGCCTGGCCGCGGCCGGCGACGCCGCCCTTGACCCCTGCTGGCGCATGCCGCTGGACGACGACTATGCCGAGGGGCTGAAGAGCAATTTTGCCGATGTGGCCAACGTTGCGGGCCGCGCCGGTGGCGCCATTACGGCCGCCAAGTTCCTGCAGCGCTTCGTCGGTGACATTCCCTGGGCGCACCTGGACATCGCCGGCACCGCCTGGAAGGGCGGCGCCGCCAAGGGGGCCACGGGGCGCCCCGTGGGGCTGCTGCTGCATTACCTGCTCGGCATGGCGCAGGCTCCGGCGGCCAGGCGCAAGGCGGCCGGGCGCCGGCGCGCCGCGTGATGCCTTTGCGGGGTGATGGGCACGCATGACCGAGGTCGCCTTCCATTTCAACGCGCCGGACAAGCTGGCCTATGTCTGCCGCCTGGCGCGCAAGGCCACGCGCCACGACATGCGCGTGGTGATCACCGCCAGACGGCAGGACTTGCAGCGCCTGGATCGCATGCTCTGGGCGCTGGGGCCGACGGACTTCGTCGCCCACTGCCTGGATGATGCCGACGAGGACATGCGGCAGGCCGCGCCGGTGCTGCTGGCAAGCGACCCTCTGGCATGCGGGCCGCGCGACTTGCTGGTGAATCTGGGCGATGCCGTGCCCCGCGGGTTTGAGCAGTTCGCCAGGCTGGTGGAGGTGGTGAGCCAGTCCGACCAGGCCGACCGCGGTCGCGCGCGCGAGCGCTGGCGCCACTATGCCGCCGCCGGCTACCAGATCGTGCGGCACGACCTGGTGTTGAAAGAGGGGGCCTGAATGACAACGCCCAAGACGCCACCGCGCTTCGTGCCCACGCTGACCGATGTGGTGCAACTGCCCGATGCGGTGCGGTTTGCGGCCGGCAAGCCCGAACCAGCGCCGGTGGTGCCGCCGTCCGCCACCGTGGCGCCACCGCCTGTCCCCGTGACCTTGGAACCTGATGCCAGGCCAGTGCGCAGCCTGCCCGACGGCATAGAGGAATATGTGGTGCACCGCGTCATGCAGCGTGTGGATCTGGTGCTGGATCAGCGCCTGCGCGAGGCCATTGCCCTGGTGGTGCAGGAGCAGACCCGCTCCATGGTTCCACGCCTGCGCGAAGAGGTCGAATCGGTGGTGCGGCATGCGGTCTACGAGGCCGTTGCCGATGAATTGGCCGGGGGCGACGGGGCTGCCCGCTGATCAGTTGACCGGGTAATTCCCAGTGTCAATTTGTGACGCTTTCACGTGTTCCCTAGTGGAGTGCCCCAAAAATTGGGATATGTTTCTGCACGTTGGACAACACCCTATTTCCAGCGTTTTTTCTTATTTGGAGACCCCTTATGCAACTGAAGTTGAAACTGACCGTAGCAGCTGCGATCGCAGCCATCGCCGGCGTGGCCGCCGCTCAAGAAGTGGTACGCATTGGTCACGTGGCCCCGATCTCCGGCGCCCAGGCACACTACGGTAAGGACAACGAGAATGGCTCGCGCATGGCCATCGAGGAGCTGAACGCCCAAGGCGTGGAGATCGGCGGCAAGAAGGTGAAGCTGGAGCTGCTGGCCGAAGACGATGCGGCAGACCCCAAGCAAGGCGCCGCGGTGGCGCAGAAGCTGTGTGACTCCAAGGCCGTGGGCGTTATCGGCCACCTGAACTCCGGCACCACCATTCCGGCCTCCAAGATCTACAACGACTGCGGCATTCCGCACATCACCGGCGCCGCCACCAACCCCAACCTGACCAAGCCCGGCTACAAGACCACCTTCCGCATCATTGCCAACGACAACGCCCT
>JAFEES010000459.1 GCA_018240995.1 Pseudomonadota bacterium
ACCCGCGTCAATCAAGCGTTGTGAGCTACTAAAAAGATGTGTAGATACCCATGCCTTTCGGGCGGGTGGGGGTGAAGGGGCAAGAGTTGGGGCAGCGCCTCATTCCAGCACCCTCACCCCTGCCCTCTCCCGCACGCGGGAGAGGGGGTAAAGCCTCAGTCCGCCGCGCCCGCCTGGCCTTGGCGCAGCAACACCTGGCTGATGAGCGCGCGCAGTGCCGAGGGACGCACCGGCTTGAGCAGAAAGCCCCAGCCGCGCTCGGCGGCCTGGCGCCGCAGGGCGTTGTCGCGCTCGGCGGTGACCAGCACCACCAGCGGCTGCTGGCCCCAGATGGCGCACAGCTGGCCGTACAGGTCGGGGCCATAGAACGCGCCCATGCGCACGTCCAGCAGCAGCAGCTGCGGCGCGTTGCCGGGCGCGGCCAGATCCAGCGCCGCCTGCGGGCCGCCGGCCAGGGGCACGCTGCAGCCCCAGCGCTGCAACAGCGCGCCGGTGGCGGCGCAGCTGGGGGCATCGTCGTCCACATACCAGGCCGTGGTGCCCTGCAGCGGTTGATCCTGGGCGGGTTCGCTCTCTGCGGGCGCCAGCGACGGCGCGGCGCTCACGGCCGGCACTATGGGCACGCTGACCCAGAACATGCTGCCGCGCCCCAGCTCCGAGCGCAGGCCGATCTCGTGGCCCAGCAGCCGGCCCAGGCGCTCGACGATGGCCAGGCCCAGGCCGGCGCCTCTATCTTCGTCATGGCCCTCGCCCAGGCGGCGGAACTCCTCGAAGATCTCGCGCTGCAGGCTTTCGGGTATGCCCGGGCCCTGGTCGTGCACCTCGATGCGCAGCTGATCGCCATGGCGCCGACAGCCTATCAGCACGCGGCCCTTGGGCGTGTAGCGGATGGCGTTGGAGAGCAGGTTTTGCAGAATGCGGCGCAACAGCGCCTCGTCGCTGCGCACCGTGTAGCGCGAGCCCACGCAGTCCAGGCGCAGGCCGCGACTCTCGGCGATGATGCCGAAGTTGTGCTGCACCACCTGCAGCTGCGGCCCCAGGGCGAAGTCGCGCAGGCGCACCTCCAGCTGGCCCGATTCCATGCGCGAGATGTCCAGCAGGCTGGCCAGAATGCCGTCCTGAGCCGCCAGCGCGCCGTCTACGCTGTCGGCCACCTGGCGCCCGGCCTCGTCCAGTACATGGCCGCGCAGCAGCGAGCTGAACATGCGCGCCGCGTTCAGCGGCTGCAGCAGGTCGTGCACGGCGGCGGCCACGAAGCGCGTCTTGTAGCGGTTCGCCTCCTCGGCCTCGCGCCGGGCGGCGTCCAGGTCGCGGGTGCGCTCGGCAATGCGCGCCTCCAGCGTGTCGGCCAGCGAGCGCAGTTCGCGCGCGGCGTTCTTGTAGCTGGTGATGTCGGCATAGCTGGTGACAAAGCCGCCCTCGGGCAGCGGATTGCCGCGTATTTCCAGCACCTGGCCGTCGCTCTTGGCGCTTTCGTGCAGGTAGGGCGTGCCCTCGCGCAGGTGGCGCAGGCGCCGCTGCACGGCATCGCTCGCCGGCGGCGGGCCCAGCAGGCCACGGCGCGCGTTGTGGCGCAGCAGCGCCTCTATGGGTGCGCCCACGCGCATCAGCTCGGGCGGAAAACGGAACAGCTCCACATAGCGCGAGTTCCAGGCCACCAGGTTCTGCTCCTGATCCACCACCACCACGCCCTGGGGCAGGTGCTGCAGGCTGCGCGACAGGCCGGTGTCGGCCTGGCGCGCGGCCTGCACGATGGCGTCCTGGGCGGTGCGCAGCTCCTGGGCGTGCTGCTGCAGCACGGTTTCCAGCTCCTGGCGG
>JAFEES010000045.1 GCA_018240995.1 Pseudomonadota bacterium
GTGGTGACCTGGTTTTCCGGCTATGTGCCGG
Organism: Pseudomonadota bacterium; assembly: GCA_018240995.1. GTDB lineage: Bacteria > Pseudomonadota > Gammaproteobacteria > Burkholderiales > Burkholderiaceae_C > Alicycliphilus. Next base: position 32 of record JAFEES010000045.1, read on the forward strand.
CGCCGCAGCGCGCCGGCCTGAGCCAATGGCTGCAGGCACGCATACGCGAGGGCATGCCCCTGGCCGTACTGGGCGACTGGGGCATGGCGCCCGACCGCGCCCTGTCGCGCAGCCTGGGGCTGGCGCTGGATCGGGCTGAGCCCCAGGGTGCCTTGCGCCAGACAGGGCTCGCCCCCATGATGGGCCTGGAAAACCCGCCGGCCCTGCCCGGCCTGCAGGTCAGCCTGGAGCAGCTGACACCCGACATGGCGCGTCGCTCGCAAACCCTGATCGAGCTGCGCGACACGCGCAACCGCGGCTTCGTGGGCGGCGCCATCACGCCCTGGGGCGGCTTTGTGCTCGATCCAAACGTGCACTATCTCGTCCCCGGCACCGACGACAAGCGCTGGGTGGTCGATCCCTTTGCCTACCTGCAGCAGGCGCTGCGACTGCAGCCCCTGCCCGTGCCCGACACCACCACCGAAAACGGCCGCCGCCTGCTGCTGGCGCATGTGGACGGCGACGGCTTTCCCTCGCTGGCGGAGTTTCCCGGCAGCCCGCTGGCGGCGCAGGTGCTGCTCACCGAGGTATTCGAGAAATACCGCATTCCGCAGACCATGTCCGTCATCGAGGCCGAGGTCGCGCCCGATGGCCTGTACCCGGCCCTGAGCCCACGCATGGAAGCGGTGGCGCGCAAGATGTTCCGCCTGCCCTACATCGACGTGGGCAGCCACTCGTACACGCATCCTTTCCTGTGGGACGCCAGCGTGCGCCACGGCCTGTTCAAGGACAACGCCGACGCCGCCATGTCGCTGACCATGCCCGGCTACACCATGGATCTGACGCGCGAGATCGTCGGCTCCACGCGCTACATCAACGAACGCCTGGCGCCCAAGGACAAACCCGTCAGCATCATGCAATGGACGGGCGACACCTCGCCCAGCGCACAGGCGCTTGAGATCACCTACGGCGCCGGGCTGCTCAACATCAACGGCGGCGACACCTCCATCAGCCGCGCCAACCCCACGCTCACGGCCATAGGCGCCTTAGGGCTGCGCAAGAACGGTTTCTTGCAGGTGTATGCACCCATCACCAACGAAAACATCTACACCAACCTGTGGACGGGGCCGTTCTATGGCTATGAGCGCGCCATAGAAACCTTCGAGATGACGGGCAGCCCGCGGCGCATCAAGCCCGTGGGCATCTACTACCACACCTATTCGGCCTCCAAGCCGGCCTCGCTCAAGGCCCTGCGCAAGGTCTATGACTGGGCCCTGGCGCAGCCGCTGCACCCGGTGCGCGCGTCCGAGTTCATCACCAAGGTGCAGGACTTCTACGCCTACGCCATAGCCCGCGAAGGCAACGGCTGGCGCCTGCGCAGTAGCAATGGCGCGCTGCGCACCGTGCGCCTGCCGGCGGCCCTGGGCCTGCCCCAGCCGGCCGCCAGCCAGGCCGTGGCCGGCTGGCGGCCGGGCAGCGACGGCAACTACGTGCACCTGAGCGGGCCCACGGCCCTGCTGCAAACCAGCCAGCAGCCGGACGCCACGCCCTACTTGTACGAGGCCAATGCCCGCCTTGCCGACTGGCAGGTGCAGGACGGCGGGCGGCGCGTGCAGTTCACGCTCCAGGGCCATGTGCCGCTGGAATTCGCCCTGGCCAACACCCAGTCCTGCCAGGTAAGCGCCCACCAGCGCCCCCTCACCGCCCTGCGCCCCGCGGCGCAGGCCCCCGTTGCCGTGCAACAGTTCAAGCTGCCCGATGCCGCTGCCGCCATCCAGATCCGCTGCGACTAGCGCTGAGCGCCCGATACTCGCGCCCACCTGGCTCATCGCCGCGCTCACCGGCATGGTGTGCGGCGGGCTGTGGCTGATGTATCCGCGCCAGGATCTGGAGCTGCGCCTGGCCACCAGCGGCGAAAGCGAGCTAGCCACCGCCTACCTAGACAACCTGCTGCGCAGCGATGCCGACAACCCGCGCCTGCGCCTGCTGCTGGCGCAGCGCCAGATCGCGCATGACGACACGGCCAGCGCCCGCGCCACGCTGCAACCGGCGCTGGCCTCGCCCGACCAGGCGCTGCGCAAGGAGGCGCTGTGGGCACAGGGCGAGCTGCTGCAGCGCGAATACCAGCATGCGCTGGAGCACCACACGGATCAGCGCCAGGCAGCCTTCCAGGCCCTGCAGCAGCACATACGCCTGCTGGCCCAACAAAGCTGGCCCGTGGAGCGTCAACGGCAGCTGGCGGCCCTGGCAAGCCAGCACGACGAGGTCGACATCGCCCTCGACCTGAACCGCCAGGAGGCACCGCTGGAGCCGCGCGAGGCGGCATTGTTCTACGAGCAACAGGCCAGGCAGGCGCTGGCGCGCGGCGACTACGAAGGCTGCGCGCGCCTGTATCTGTCGGCACGCGCCAGCACGCCCGAGGCAGACCAGGCCAAGGCCTACTACAACGCCGCCGTGGCCGCACTGCGCTCGGGCAACCAGCCCGCCGCGGCGCTGACCCTGGCCGAACGCGAACTGGGCCCGCTGGCCGACGACCCCAACACCCTGTTCATGCTGACCCAGCTGGCGCGCGCCGCCGGCCGCCCCGACGTGGCCGAGCACTATGTGCGCCGCCTGCTGCACATGGCGCTGCAACAGCAGGCCACGCAATGGGCCGCCGCGCCGTACGACGACGGCGCCAGCCTGCTGGTGCACCCGGCGCTGCGCCTGGCGCTGCCGGTGGCGGACAAGCCCGCCGCCGCGCAACCGCCCGCCCTGCCCTTTGACGACAAGACCTACACCCTGGGCTACGAGGTCTTTCTGGAAAACCGCAAGCTGGACGACGCCTGGGCCATTGCCAACGCCGCCGTGCGCCAGAACCCCGCCGACATGCGCTGGCGCGAACGCCTGGCGCAGGTGTCGGAATGGACGCAGCGCCCCGCCGTGGCGCTGGAAAACTGGCTTGCCGTGGCACGCCAGACGAATCAGCCAGCGGCCTGGCAGGCCGTGCTGCGCCTGGCGCCGGGCCAGTTCGACGATGCCGCCCTGGTGCAGGCGCTGCGCCACCAGCTGCGCGGCCGCCCCGAAGACCTGGGCCTGATGCGCGCCCTGGTCGATGCCCAGGAGCGCCTGGGCGAGCCCGAGCCTGCCATCGCCTACCTGCGCCAGCACGCGCGCAGCCCGGCCGCGCTGGAGCTGCTGGCCCGGCTGGCCGAGCGCGCTGGCCAGCCCGACCTGGCGCTGGACAGCTGGCGCCAGCTGCTGGCCGACCCGGCGCAGATCACGGCCGAGCGTGCCATGCATGCCGCCGTGCTGGCGCTGCAGCACCAGCAGCCAGACCTGGGCCTGCAGTGGCTGCAGGCGGTGCAGGAGCGCCCACCGGCCGCGGCCGACGGCGCCGCCGAGCTGTGGCGCTTCACCGCCGGCCTGGCCGAAAGCCGCGAGAGCAACCAGCTGGCCATTGCCGCCTATCGCAAGCTACTGGCCACACAGCAGGCCGAGGTGGACGACTACGACGCGCTGATCCGCCTGCTGCAGCGCCAGCACCCGCTGGAGGCCGCGCCCGTGGCCCTGCTGGCCTGGGACCGCTACGACGAGCCGCGCCACCTGATCGAAGCCTTGAGCATGTACGCCAACCACCACCAGTGGAGCGAATTCGGCCGCGCCCTGGCCCTGCTCGACGCCGCGCCCGGCGCCACGCGCCATTCCCTGGCGCGGCTGCGCCAGTCGGCACAGTTTCTGCGCCTGGTGGGCGGCTACCACCAGGACGCCGGGCGCCCGGCGCAGGCACGCGCCGACTACGAGGCGGCGCTGAGGCTGGATCCCGGCTCCTCGGACACGCGCCAGGCACTGCTGTGGCTGCTGATCGACGGCAACGACGCCCGCGCCCTGCGCGAGCTGCTGGCCCGCCACGAGCCGGCCTGGAGTGCCGAAGAAGAGCTGCACGATTCCCTGGCCGGCGCCTACCAGGCGCTGTCCCTGCCCCAGGTGGCACTGACGCGCTACCTCACGCCGCACGTGGCCGAGCACCAGGGTGACTTCCTGTGGCTCATGAACTACGCCGACGCGCTGGAGCAAAACCAGGAAAGCGACCGCGCCTGGCGCCTGCGCCGCCACCTGCTGTCACAGCAATGGCAGGCGGCGCAGCAGGGCGCCAACGGCCAGCGCCTCAGCCGCGCCCAGGCACGCCAGCGCTGGCTCACCGAAGAAGGGCTGGATGCCACCCGGCGCATTGCCCGCGCCCGCCTGGTGCTGATGCAACAACCGGGCGACCCGGCCCAGGAGGTGCTGCGCGAGCTGCTGCGCCTGGACGGCGACGCACAGGGCAATTACTCCAACGCCGCCGCCGAGACCGCCATAGGCTGGCTGCAGGATGCCGGCGAATACAGCGCCGAGCGCGGCTTCCTGCGCCACCAGTACGCACGCAGCCAGGCCCAGCGCGCCAACCGCCCACTGTGGGCCGAGATCACCCTGGCCCTGGCCGAGGACGACAAGGCCGCCACCGGCCAGCTGCTGCAGCAGTTCGACGAGCGCCTGCCGCGCTACGACCGCATCAACGCCGCCGTGGCCGTGGGCGATGTGCGCCTGGCGCAAAGCGCCGCCTTCGAGACACAGGGCGATCAGCCCGACGACAACCCGCTGCACCTGCAGCTGTCGGACAACCTGCTGGCCTTCAGCGACCAGGCCGGCACGCGCCTGGCGCGCCGACAGCTGGGCGTGCTGGACGAGAACCAGGTCGATGCCCAGTTCCACCTGGCCATCAGCCCGCGCCTGTCGCTGGAGCTGGATCTGTCGCGCATCCGGCGCAGCGTGGCGGCGCCAGACCTGCTGCGCGACGTGGCGCACGAAGAAATTGCCGCCGTGCTGCTGCGCTGGCGCCACGCGGACGGCGAGACGCGCGTGCGCGCGGCCAACCGGCGTGGCTACGCCACTACCACACCCTTGAGCCTGGAGCACGAGCAGCGCCTGGACAACCGCCTGTCGCTGCGCGGCGAGCTCGGCTGGCACCTGCCCAGCGAGGAAAGCGTGCCGCTGCGCATGGGCGGCATGAAGACGCGCGTGACCGCCCACCTGCGCTACCAGGCCACGCGCCAGGACAGCCTGCTGCTGTCGCGCTGGAGCGAGCAGTACCGCCTGCAGACCGGTGCCGAGGTGGGCAGGGGCCGGCATACGGCCGTCGAATACATGCACGCCTTGCGCCAAGAGGCGCCCACCTGGGAGCTCGGCGCCTTCTGGTCCAGCCACCGCTTCGAGCGGCGCCACCCGTTCTTCCTGGGACAGGAGGGCCTGGAGCTCCAACAACGCTTCATGCCGCCAGGCGCCGGCGCCATGGGCATCGACTATTTCCTGCCGCAAAGCTTCCAGTTCTATGGCCTGCGCCTATCGAGCAACATGCGCTACGCGCAGGACTACACGCGCGCGCTGCGCCCCTATGCCAGCCTCAGCCTCACCCACCACAGCCTGCTGGGCGCGGGCTATGACCTGCGCCTGGGCCTGGCCGGCAGCTGGCTGGGCGCGGATCACCTGCGCCTGGGCTTTGGCCTGAGCAAATCCGGCGTGCAGTCCCTGGGACTGACGCGCCTGCTGGAAATGTCCTACCGCCTTCACTTCTAAACATCGAGGAGAAACCACCATGCTCCACCAGCGCAACTTTCTGGCGCGCCACCTGCGCCTGCTGGCCGCCACGGCTGCCATGGCCCTGCTAGCCGCCTGTACCACGATGGATCGCGGCCAGCCGCCGCAGCTGGAGCGCAACGCCAGCTGGGTGGTGCTGCCCTTTGCCAACCACACCGAAACCCCGCTGGCCGGCCAACGCGCCGAGGCCATGGCCCAGGCGCTGCTGAGCGCCCAGGGCGTGGGCGCGAACGTGCGCCGCGCGCCGGCGAGCACGCAGCAGGAGGCGCTGTTCAACGCCGGCGACAGCCAGCGCACGCAGGATGCCCTGGCCTGGGCACGCGAGCAAAAGCTGCGCTACGCCCTGGCCGGCAGCGTCGAGGAATGGCGCTACAAGGTCGGCGTGGACGGCGAGCCCGCCGCCGGCATCACCCTGCACATCCTGGACGTGGCCAGCGGCGACATCCTGTGGAGCGGCTCGGGCGGCCAAAGCGGCTGGAGCCGCGAGGCGCTGTCGGCCGTGGCGCACAAGCTGATGCGCAAGCTGCTGGACTCGGGCCTGGCCGCCAGCCGCTGAGCACGCCATGCCCGCGCACACCGACCACGCCCCGGCCCAGCGCCACATGGCCGCAGCCAAGGGCGAGCCACAGGCGGCCAGTGCCATCGGCATGCCCATACATCTGCTGGGCAAGCTGGCCGTCAAGGCCACCCATCCCGGCGCAATCCTTGCCGAGACCCTGCTGCTGCCCCTGGTGGCCATAGGCCTGGGCCTGCTATGGGCGGCGTCAGACCCGCTGCAGGTGCAGGCCGGCTTTCCCTGGCCCTGGCTGGCGCCGGTGGTGCTGGCGCTGCGCTACGGCCCGATGGCCGGCCTGGGCAGTGCCAGCGTGCTGCTGCTCGCCTGGCTGGCGCTGAACCAGGGCCATTGGGACGCGTTCCCGCAGATGTATTTTCTGGGGGGGCTGATCCTGGTGATGCTGGTGGGCGAGTTCTCCAGCCTGTGGCAGGCGCGCACGCGCCGCGCCGAGACCCTGCAGCTGTACCTGGATCAGCGCATGGAGCACCTGACGCGTCAGCACTACCTGCTGCGCCTGTCGCATGACCGCCTGGAGCAGGAGCTGATCGGTCGCCCCATGTCCATGCGCGATGCGCTGTCCGGCCTGCGCCTGGCGGGGCGTGGCGCGCAGCAAGACCCCCAGGCGCTGCTGCGCCTGGTGGCGCAGTACTGCCAGCTGGAATGCGCCGCCATCCACGCCGTGCAGGACGGGCAGCTGGTGGCCGCGCAGGCACCGGTCAGCATCGGCGCCTACGGCCCGCTGCAGGCGGGCGACGCGCTGGTGCGGCAGGCCCTGCAGACCGGCCGGCTGTGCCATGTCAGCCAGCTGCAGAACGCCCAGCAGGAGACGCGTTACCTGGTGGCCGCGCCACTGCTGGATCTGGCCGGCGAGATGTACGGCCTGCTGGTGGTGCAGGAGATGCCGTTCTTTGCCCTGCACGAGGAAAACCTGCAGACCCTGCAGCTGCTGCTGGGCTACTACACCGACGGGCTGTCCATGGATGGGCTGGCCCAGCCGTTGCTGCAGCAGTTTCCCGACTGCCCGCCGCTGTTTGCCTTCGAACTGCAGCGCCTGGCGCACATCCATGCCAGCGCCGGGGTGCCCAGCATCGTCGTGGCGCTGGAATGCCAGCAGCAGGCGCTGGAACGGGATCTGCCCACGCAGATGGAGCGCCTGAAGCGCGAGCTGGACGAAACCTGGCTCATCGGCGCGCCCACGCGCCAGGTGCTGGCGGTGCTCATGCCGCTGGGCGACGACGCCACGGCCGAGGGCTATATCCACCGCCTGGAAGGCTGGATGCAGCAAAAGAGCCAGCAGACGCTGGCCCAGGCCGGCGTCTTCCCGCATGTCGTTGCGCTGGACAGCGCCCAGCCCCTGCGCGCCCTGCAACGCCTGCACGGCATTGCCCATGCTTAACCTGAAATGGGGCCTCGCCGCCCTGGGACTGGAGCTCAGCGCCTGGAGCGGCACCTGGCTGCTGGCCGAGCGCTCCGACGCCGCCCTACTCAGCTATCTACTGCTGCATGGCGCGGCCAGCGTACTGCTGTCGCTGGCGCTGCTGCCCTTGCTGCCGCAGCGCCTGATCAAGCCGCGCTGGGCCACGCTGGCGCTCATGGCGGCCTGCAGCTACGCCGTGCCCGTGGCGGGTTTTGCCGGCGTGCTGGCGGCCTTCATCATCTTGCGCCTGTACCGCCGCGGCCTGGCCGTGGACGCGTTCGATTCGCTGCAGCTGCCCGAATTCGACCAAAACCAGCAGCGCCAAAGCCAGTTCCGCCACGCGGGGATGGTTTCCTTCCTGGGCAACACCAGGATTCCCGTGCAGGCACGCATGCGCGCCATGGCCGGGCTGCAATATGTCTCGGGGCGCACGGCCTCGCCGCTGCTGCGCAGCGTGCTCAGCGACCCCAGCGAAGATCTGCGCCTGCTGGCCTACGGCATGCTGGACAACCTGGAAAAGCGCGTCAACCGCGCCATAGACCATGAGCTCAATGCCCTGCAGGGCACCGGCGCCCAGGGTGGCCAGGGGCTGCAGGGCGCGCAGCGCCTGTCCGACCTTTACTGGGAGCTGGTGTACCAGGATCTGGTGCAGGGCGACCTGCGCCTGCACGCCATCGAGCAATCCCTGCACTACTGCCAGCAGGTGCTGCAGCAGCAGGCGGACAACGCTGCCCTGCAGCTGCGCCGCGGGCGCCTGCTGCACGAGCTGGCGCGCGCCGACGAGGCCGAGCAGGCCTACGCCCAGGCGCGCCAGCTGGGCCTGCCGGCCACTAGGGTGCTGCCCTACCAGGCCCAGCTGGCCTTCGAGCGGCGCGACTACGCCCGGGCCAGCGCCCTCATGCGCGAGCTGCAGCAATGGGGCGCGCTGCCCAGGCTGCGCCCGGTGATCGATTACTGGAACCGTTCATGACCCACCCCAAGGCACAGTCGGCCGACATCGTCCTGCTGCTGGAGGGCACGTTCCCCTACGTCAGCGGCGGGGTGTCGAGTTGGATCAACCAAATCGTGCGCGCCTACCCCGAGTACCGCTACGCCATCGTCTTCCTGGGCAGCCGGCGCAAGGACTACGGCGAATTCAAATACCCGCTGCCGGACAACGTGGTGCATTTCGAGGAGCACTACCTGCACGAGAGCAGCGAAGCGCACCCGCAGCCGGGCGCGCGCCGGGGCGACGCCCAGGGCCAGGCCCTGGTGCAGCGCCTGCTCGATGCCTTCGAGCGAGGGGGCACAGCCAGCCCCGAGGCCATGGCGGCATTTGAAGAGGTGGCGCGGCAGCTGATGCCCGGCGGCGCGGTGCAGCACGCCGACTTCCTGTACGGCAAGCGCGCCTGGGACATCATTTGCGACGTCTACCGTGCGCATTGCGCCGACCCTTCCTTCGTGGACTTCTTCTGGACCGTGCGCATCATGCTGCAGCCGCTGTGGCTGCTGGCGCGGGTGGCGCAGCAGCTGGTACCGGTGCGCGCCGTGCATTGCGCGTCCACCGGCTACGCCGGCTTTCTCGGGGGCTTGCTGGCGCAGACGCGCGGCGTGCCGCTGATCCTGTCGGAACACGGCATCTACACCAAGGAACGCAAGATCGACCTGTTCAAGAGCGAGTGGATACGCGACAACCGCAACGTCTTCCAGCGCGACCCGACGGAGCTGTCGTACTTCCGCCAGATGTGGATCCACTTCTTCGAATGGCTGGGGCGCTACTGCTATCAACATGCCGACCCCATACTGGCGCTGTACGAGGCCAACCGCCTGCGCCAGATCAGCGACGGCGCCGCGCCCGAGCGCACCGGCAACATCCCCAACGGCATACGGCTGGAGCGCTTTGCCCCGCTGCGCACGCAGCGCCCAGTGGAGCCGCCGCCGGTGCTGTGCCTGATTGGCCGCGTGGTGCCCATCAAGGACATCAAGACCTTCATCCGCGCCATGCGCCGCGTGGTCAACCAGCGCCCCGAGGCCCAGGGCTGGATAGCGGGGCCGGCCGAGGAAGACCCGGCCTACGCCGAGGAATGCCGCAACCTGGTGCGCAGCCTGGGCCTGCAGCAGCAGGTGCGCTTTCTGGGCATGCAGCGCGTGGAAGACCTGATGCCGCAGATTGGCCTGGTGGTGCTGTCGTCCATCAGCGAGGCCCTGCCCCTGGTGCTGCTGGAGGGCTACGCCGCCGGCGTGCCCACCGTCTCCACCGACGTGGGTTCGTGCCGCCAGCTGGTGGAGGGGCTGGACGAGGAAGACCGCGCCCTTGGCCCCTCGGGCGCCGTGGTGCCGATCGCCGAGCCGCAGCAACTGGCCGATGCCGCCCTGCGGCTGCTGGGCGACACCCAGGCCTGGCAGGCCGCCAGCCGCGCGGCGGTGGCGCGCGTGGAGCGCTACTACACCGACACGCTGATGTTTGACCGCTACCGCCAGGTGTATGAAGGCGCGCTGGCACGCCACCCGGGAGCCGTGTAATGGCCGGCATAGGATTCGAGCTGCGCCACATGTTGCGCAAGAACACCCTGCTGAGCCTGGTGCAGGCCTACGCCTACGCAGGGGTGATCGGCTCCGGGCCCTGGGTGCTGTCCATCATCGGCATCCTGCTGGTGGGTCTTTTCAGCGCCAGCGTGGTGGTGCCGGCCACCCTGGTGACGCAGTTCCAGACCTCGGTCACCTACCTCGTCGCCTGCAGCCTGATCTATACCGGGCTGGCGCAGCTGGCGTTCACGCGCTACATCGCCGACCGCCTGTTTGAAAAGCGCAAGCGCGTGGTGATGCCGAACCTGCACGGTCTGCTGCTGCTGGTACTGCTCGGCGCGGCCGTGCTGGCCACGCTGGCGCTGTTCGTGCTGCTGCCCGGCCTGGGCCTGGCCTACCGGCTGCTGATGCTGGCGGGCTTCATGCTGCTCAGCGGCGTATGGGTGCTCACGGTGCTGCTGTCGGGCATGAAGCGCTACAAGGCCATCGTCGGGCTGTTTGCGCTCAGCTACGGGCTGATCGTGGTCAGCGCCCTGCTGCTGCGGCCGTGGGGACTGGAGGGGCTGCTGGCCGGCTTCGTGCTGGGCCACTATGTGCTGCTGACCGGCATGTGGCTGCTGGTGGTGCGGGAGTTCCAACCTGCGCGCCGGCTCATCGCCTTCGACTTCCTGCGGCCCGGCAAGCTCTACCCTTCGCTGGTCGCCATAGGCTTTCTCTACAACCTGGGGATCTGGGCCGACAAGTTCATGTTCTGGTTCTTCCCGCCCACCTCGCAGGCCATCATCGGGCAGCTGCGCGCCTCGCTGATCTACGACCTGCCGGTGTTCCTGTCCTACCTGTCCATCATTCCCGGCATGGCGGTGTTCCTAGTGCGCATCGAAACCGATTTTGTCGAGTACTACGACAAGTTCTACGACGCCGTGCGCGGCGGCGGCTCGCTGCAGTACATCGAGAACATGCGCGACGAAATGGTCTACGCCATACAGCAGGGCCTGAGCGAGATCGCCAAGATCCAGACCCTGGCCGTGCTGGTGACCTTCGTCGCCGGCCCCTGGCTGCTGGACAGGCTGGGCATCTCGCGCCTGTACCTGCCGCTGCTGTACGTGCAGGTGGTGGGCGCCGGCCTGCAGGTCGGGCTGATGGCGGTGCTGAACGTGTTTTTCTACCTGGATCAACGGCGCACCGTGCTGTTGCTGTGCGCCATGTTCGTGCTGCTGAACGTCGTGCTCACCGGCTTCACCCTGGCGTTTGGCGCGGCCCTGTATGGCTACGGTTTCGCCCTGGCCACCCTGCTGACGCTGGCAACCGGCGTATGGCTGCTATCGCGACGCCTGCACCGATTGGAATATCAAACATTCATGTTGCAATAAACACATCACGTTACAATCAAAACATGCAAAATAAGGGTACTCATATTTCACCCTTGGATGTTGCATGTCTTTCTACCGTTTACGCGCTCGCCTACCCAGTCTTGCATTGATCGCAACCTGCCTGCTTGCCGCCTGCGGTGGCGGCGGCGATGGCCAAGTAGATGACATTGCGGACAAGGCCCGCCGCGCGCAGCGCCCCGCGGCCTCCAAGCCCGCAACTCCCCAGCCCGCAGCACCAACACCGCAGCCGGCCACGTCGCAGACGGCTACGCAACCGCCGGCCGCCGCGGCGCCCGCCGTCTCATCGCCAGGTGCGCGGAGGCTGCAGGTGCTGGTGCCGGCCTATTTCTACCCACTACCCGGGTCGTCCTGGGATCAACTGGCGGCCACGGCCCAGGCCATGCCCTCGGTGACCATCACCGCCATCGTGAACCCCAACAACGGGCCCGGTGCCAAGGTCGATGCGCAGTACGCCAAGGCCCTGCGCGCATTCACCCAGGCGGGCGGCAAGGCCATAGCGTACGTTGCTACAAGTTACGGAAGTGGCGCTGTTTCACAAGCCGATATTCGCCAGCATATCGACCGCTACCTGGCCTTCTACGGCCGCGACCAGATCAGCGGCTTCTTCCTGGACGAGATGTCCAACAAGGCCGCGCAGCTGGGCTTTTACCGTGAGGTTTACAACTACATCAAGGGCCTGGACAGCCAGCTGCTGGTGCTGGGCAACCCCGGCACCCTACCCGTGGGCGACTACGCCAGCGTGGCCGACAGCCTGGTGACCTTCGAGGGCCAGGCCGCCGCCTACGAGCGCTTCAACCCGCAGCCCCAGTACGGCTGGGTGTACCAGTACGCCAGCGACAAGCAGGCCATGCTGGTGCACGACGCCCTGGATTGCCGCGCCATGCAGTCCAGCCTGAGCACCGCGGCCACGGAGCGCAGCCACACGGGCTGGGTCTACGCCACCGACCTGCACTACGACTACGCCAACAACATCGGCGACCCGTGGGCCAGGCTGCCCGCCTACTGGAGCCAGCTGCTGGCTACCGTGGATGCCATCAACAAGGGCAGTGCCCTGCCCAGCTGCTGAGGGCCTTCACGCGCTGGCGAGCTCGTCGGCGCGCGCCTGGGCCGCGGCGAAGTCCAGGTCGCCCGAGTAGATGGCGCGCCCGCAGATCACGCCCTC